>JBGSWL010000013.1:0-21756 GCA_041752455.1 Roseitalea sp.
ACAGCATAGCCGCGCGCAAGGGGGCCTGCTGCAAGATGCGACCAGTGCGCCTTGGAAAAGAGATGCCAGTAGCCGCCGTGGACGAAGACTACCACTCCTTTCGGCGTGGTGTCGGGCAGGAACAGGTCCAGCCGTTCGCGAGGCGCCGGACCATAGGGCAGGTCCAACTCGGCCCGTCGGCCCAAAGACCGGCGGAAGTCCGCGGCCCGTTCCGTCCAGCGCTGCGGATAGTCCGCGGCCCCGGGAATGAACGCCCCGTTGGCATAGTCGCGGTCGGGGTCTGGCCAGCGGTAGGTCGGACGGGTCAAGGCAGCACTCCAGTCGGGGCGGGTCGGTGTCACGGGCAGGTTGCGACGGCGCGGGACCGGTCCGCAAGGGGGCAGGACGATCCGTCAACTTCAGGGCGGGCGACGTGCGTCATCTGGGTGTTACAAATCCGTCGCATATGCTTCACCATGCCGGCCTAAAGCGGCAAGGTGACGGCATGGAGCGAATTATGGACGACATGCGTGGGGTGGCCGCGGGGCAGGACACCGCGACGACGAAGATTTCGGCGCGGGGGGTTCAGGTGCATTACGGCACGAACCACGCGCTGAAGGATGTCGACGTCGACATCCTTGACCGGGCGGTGACGGCGTTTATCGGACCTTCGGGCTGCGGCAAGTCGACCTTCCTGCGCTGCCTGAACCGGATGAACGACACCGTGTCCTCGGCCAAGGTGTCGGGCAAGATCCTGCTTGAGGGCGAGGACATCTACGACCCGCGCGTCGACCCGGTGCAACTGCGCGCCAAGGTTGGCATGGTTTTCCAGAAGCCGAACCCGTTCCCGAAGTCGATCTATGACAACATTGTCTACGGACCGCGCATTCATGGCCTTGCCAAGTCGAAAGCCGATCTCGACATCATCGTCGAGAAGAGCTTGCGCGGCGCCGGCCTTTGGGAAGAAGCCAAGGACCGTCTCCAGCAGCCTGGCACCGGCCTGTCCGGTGGCCAGCAGCAGCGTCTCTGCATCGCGCGCGCCATAGCTGTCAGCCCCGAGGTGATCCTTATGGACGAGCCCTGCTCGGCCCTCGATCCGATCGCGACAGCGAAGGTTGAGGAACTGATCAGCGAACTGCGTCAGGAATACACGATCATTATCGTGACCCACTCGATGCAGCAGGCAGCCCGTGTGTCTCAGCGGACGGCGATGTTCCACCTCGGTGACATCGTTGAAGTCGGCGAGACCGAGAAGATGTTCACCAATCCGTCCGAAAAACGTACGCAGGACTACATCACCGGCCGCTTCGGCTGACCGGATGCCTGTATGATGATATCAGAGCCGACCGCATGACGGTCGGTCGCTTGAGGTAAAGACATGCCCACCCAGCACACGACAACGGTTTTCGACGAGGACATGAAGTTCCTCGCACACAAGATTGCGGAAATGGGCGGCCATGCCGAACGCATGCTTGAACATGCAGTCCGGGCGCTTGTCGAAAGCGACATCCATCTGGCGCGCCGCGTTGTTTCCGATGATGTGATCCTCGATGACGCGCAGAACATCATCGACGACAAGTCGGTGCTTGTGATCGCGCAGCGCCAGCCGGTCGCCAGCGACCTTCGCGAAGTCTTTGCAGCGATCCGCATTTCGACCGACCTCGAGCGGATCGGTGATCTTGCCAAGAACATCGCCAAGCGCGTTGAACTGATCAGCGAACGTGCGCAAGGCGTGCGCCTCGTGCGCGGCATCGAGCATCTTGGTGATCTCGCGCTGGCCCAGGTCAAGGAAGTGCTTGACGCCTATGGCGCCCGATCGACCGCCCGGCTCAACATGGTGCGCGACCGCGACGATGAACTGGACGCGATGTACACGTCGATCTTCCGCGAACTGCTCACCTACATGATGGAAGATCCGCGCAACATCACGACCTGCACACATCTGCTGTTTTGCGCCAAGAACATCGAACGCATCGGCGATCACGCGACCAATATCGCGGAAGCCGTGTTCTACATGGTCGAAGGCAGCAAAATGCCGCAGTTTAGGCCGAAAGATGACGAAAGCCACAAGGTCGGCCTCGACTCCCAGGGCTGAACAGGACAATCCGCATGGCAGCAATTCCCCGCATCATGGTGGTGGAGGACGAAGAAGCGCTCGGCGTGCTTCTGCGTTACAATCTGGAAGCGGAAGGCTACAAGGTGGATATCGTCGTCCGTGGCGACGAAGCCGAATTGGCGCTGCAGGAAACCGCTCCGGACCTTCTGGTGCTGGATTGGATGCTTCCCGGTCTGTCCGGCATCGAACTGTGCCGCCGCCTTCGCGCCCGCATCGAGACCCAGCGCCTTCCGATCATCATGCTCACAGCGCGCGGCGAGGAAAGCGAACGCATTCGCGGGCTTTCGACCGGAGCAGACGACTATGTCGTCAAGCCATTCTCGACGCCGGAGCTGATGGCCCGCGTCAAGGCGATGCTGCGGCGTGCCCGGCCGGAGATCGTCGCCAGCGTGCTTAAAGTCGGCGACATTGAACTCGATCGCGAAACGCACCGCGTCTATCGCACAGGCCGTGAGATCAAGCTCGGGCCGACCGAATTCAGGCTGCTGGAGTTTTTCCTGCAGGCTCCCGGTCGCGTGTTTTCGCGTACCCAACTGCTCGACGGTGTCTGGGGCGAGAACATCTATGTCGATGACCGCACGGTCGATGTGCATATCGGCCGACTGCGCAAATCTATCAATTTCGGCCGCCTGAAGGATCCGATCCGTACTGTGCGCGGGGCCGGCTACGCCCTGGAAGGTGCCTGACGCCTGTTGGCCAGATGCATCTGCTCATGAAAAAGCCGCCGAAAGGCGGCTTTTCTGTCTCTGATACCGCCGAAAATCTAGCGGCGCCGACGGTCCGGTTGCTGGAATGCCAGCTTGCCGTGGAACTTGCAGTAAGGCGACTTTTCATCCGAGGCGTGGCCGCAGAAGTGGAAGTCATCCGTCATCGGATCGCCATACGGCCACTTGCAGGTATGCTCGCTGAGTTCGACCAGGGTGAGTTTGCGGGCAATCGGCACGACAACATCCTCGATCGGGCGCTGGTCGGCTTCCGCAAAGGTCATCAACTGGTGATCCTGCTTCAGTGCCGTCGCCCCGAAGGCGTGTGCCATCGATGGTGCGCTGCGGTTCACGGTCCCGTAGGCCGAGGTCCGCCCGCCGCCGCCAGAACCGCCGCCCGCGCCACTGGTCACCAATGAACTCCCGGTTGACGGGTTCGGCCGCGCGCCGGAAAGCGGTCGCTTGGTCTTGACGCCTGCCGGCTTGACCGGTTTGGTCACACGCGCCGAAAGTTTCAGGCGGTGGACCTTGCCGATCACCGCATTGCGCGTCACGCCGCCCAGTTTTGCCGCTATCTGGCTGGCACTCAGACCTTCGGCCCAGAGCTTTTTCAGCATTTCTACGCGTTCATCGGTCCAGTTCACTGCAGTCTCCGTTTTCAACACGCCGAATCCGGCGCGAATGCCAAGATTTCAAAAAGAAATCAGCAACTTGACGCGATACGAGTAAGCGGCGATTTTGTGAGCCTCTGCTCAACATGGACGCTACAGCCCGGGTGACTCCGGTTCAAGAGTCCGGGCCCGATCGCGAATCGATTTTGACCTTTTTCCCCAACTTGACTGTTGTCTGTCGTCAATGTGTCAAGCCACCACGTGCAAGCCGCGGACGATCGGGCATGCCAGCACGCGCAATTGACTAGGCGTTGCTGTCTGGTTATTTCTTTCATGGCCGCTCTTCTGGGCGGTTTTTTGTTTTGCGCTGTCCGGAACGATTGAAATGACCGCCGCTTCGCCACTTTTTGATACCTACAACCGTGCACCGATCGCCATCGAACGCGGCGAGGGGGTCTGGCTGGTTGCCACTGATGGTCGCCGGTATCTCGATTTCGGCTCCGGCGTTGCCGTCAATGGTTTGGGTCATGCACACCCGCATCTGGTCGCCGCGCTGACCGAGCAGGCCGGCAAGGTTTGGCATACGTCCAATCTTTACGAGATCCCCGGGCAGACGAGGCTTGCCGAGCGGTTGGTGGACGCGACATTTGCCGACCGTGTGTTTTTCACGAATTCCGGTGCCGAGGCGCTCGAATGCGCGATCAAGACAGCGCGCCGCTACCACTGGTCCAAGGGCCAGCCAGAGCGTTACCGGATCATCACCTTCGAAGGTGCGTTCCATGGCCGGACGCTGGCAACGATTGCCGCTGGTGGACAGTTCAAATACCTTGAAGGATTCGGCCCCAAGGTTGACGGCTTTGACCAGGTGCCGTTCGGCGACCACGATGCGCTGCACGCTGCGATCACCCACGAAACTGCGGCAATCCTGGTCGAACCGATCCAGGGCGAAGGCGGCATCCGCTCTGTGCCGCACCATTGCCTGCGTGGTTTGCGCCAGCTTTGCGATGAGCACGGCCTTTTGCTGATCCTTGATGAAGTGCAGACCGGCATGGGCCGCACCGGCACGCTGTTTGCCCATGAGCAGGCAGGCATGGCACCCGATATCCTTGCCAGCGCCAAGGCGCTTGGCGGCGGCTTTCCGGTTGGTGCCTGCCTTGCGACCGAAGCGGCAGCCAGCGGCATGACGCGCGGTGTCCACGGAACCACCTATGGCGGCAACCCGCTTGCCATGGCTGTCGGAAACGCCGTTCTCGATGTCATGCTGGCAGACGGCTTTCTGGATACCGTCCGCGAGCGGTCTTTGCGCCTCAAGCAGGGTCTTGCCTCCGTCGTTGATCGCCATCCTGATGTCTTTTCGGGCGTCCGCGGCGTCGGCCTCCTGACCGGCCTTGCCTGCGTGGTGCCGAATACCGATGTGCTGCGCGCTTTCATCGACCAGGGCCTGTTGACTGTCCCGGCCGGCGACAACGTCGTGCGCGTCCTGCCGCCATTGATCGTCTCGGACGAAGAGATCGCCGAGGGCATTCACCGCATCGACGCCGCCGCCGGTACCATATCCCGCTCGCGGGCAGCCTGAGCCGATGGGTGCGGAGTAAAGTCATGGCAGGCCGGCATTTTCTGGATATTTCGAAGGTCGCGGCACCTGACCTGCGCAGCATCATCGAGCAGGCCCGCGTGCGCAAGACTGCGCAAAAGGCAGGCACAGCCGACAAGCCGCTCGCCGGCAAGGCGATGGCCATGATCTTTGAAAAGCCGTCGACCCGCACCCGCGTTTCGTTTGATGTCGGCATGCGCCAGCTTGGCGGCGAGACCATCATGCTCACCGGTGCGGAAATGCAGCTCGGACGCGACGAGACCATTGCCGACACCGCCCGGGTCCTGTCGCGCTATGTCGACATCATCATGATCCGCACCAAAGAACATGACCGGCTGTTGGAACTGGCCGAGGCGGCAACCGTGCCGGTAATCAACGGCCTCACCGATGACACGCACCCGTGCCAGATCATGGCCGACATCATGACCTTCGAAGAGCACCGTGGCCCGATCGCCGGTCGCCGTATTGCCTGGTGCGGGGATGGCAACAATGTGCTGCATTCGATGATCGAAGCGTCGGCACGCTTCGACTTTGAACTGTCTGTGGCGGTGCCGGATGGAAACGAGCCGATCGATACCTATATTGCGCAAGCGCGCAGCCAAGGCGGAAGGGTGACTGTCGGTCATGACCCGGTCGAGGCCGTGCGCAATGCCGACGCTGTGGTCACTGACACATGGGTCTCCATGGGCAAGGAAGCACAAGCGCGCGGCCACAACGTGTTCATGCCTTATCAGGTCAACGAAGCCCTGATGACGCATGCCAACCCGGACGCGCTGTTCATGCACTGCCTTCCCGCCCATCGCGGGGAAGAGGTCACGGATGCGGTCATCGACGGCCCCAACTCGGTCGTCTTCGACGAGGCGGAAAACCGCCTGCATGTCCAGAAAGCCATCATCGAATGGTGCCTCGGCTGATCGGACCACAAAAGGTCCCTCGGTTGCGGCACAGAGGAATTGCCAATGTCTGCAACCACCACAGTTGATCACTTGCTCGCCCAAGCCGGCATGAAGCCCGCCGGGCTGGATGCCGTCGTCCCGTTTCAGGTTGACGCGCTGGATGCGCGCGGCCGCGCCGTTCTGCTCGGCGATTCGCTCGATGCCATCCTGTCGCGGCACGACTATCCGGAGCCTGTCGCCCGCCTGCTCGGCGAGATGGTCGCGCTGACATCGTTGCTCGGCACGTCGCTGAAGTTCGAGGGCAAGTTCATTGTCCAGGCCCAGACGCAGGGACCCGTTTCGCTGCTGGTTGTCGACTACGTCACGCCCGGTTCGTTGCGCGCCTATGCCCGCTTTGATGCCGACGCGGTTGCCGAAACCGTTGCCGCAGGTCGCGGTGAACCGCAGGACCTTCTCGGCACCGGCGTTCTTGCGCTGACCGTTGATCAGGGCGCCCATACCAACCGGTATCAGGGGATCGTCCAGCTTGACGGTGCCTCACTCGAGGAAATCGCCCGCAATTATTTCCGCCAGTCGGAACAGATCCCGACCGAGATCCGTCTCGCTGTCGGGAGGCTGATGACGCGTGGCCAGAACGGCCAGGTCGGCCACCACTGGCGCGCCGGCGGCATCATCGTGCAGTTTTTGCCGGAGTCGACTGATCGCATCCGCAACATCGACCTGCATCCCGGTGAAGCACCGGCCGGCACGATCATCGAAACGCCGTATGAAGAGGAAAACGACGACGACGCCTGGACCGAGGTCAAGGCGCTGGTCGGCACGATTGATGACGGCGAACTGATCGATGCCGATGTCGGCGTGCACACGCTGTTGTTCCGGCTCTTCAACGAGCGTGGCGTCCGCGTCTTTGAGCCGCAGGTGGTGCATGAGCAATGCTCCTGTTCGCCGCAAAAGGTCGAAGCCGTATTGCGTTCGCTTGGCGAAGAAGATTTGAAGGACGCGGCGACGGACGGAATGGTGCAAATGACCTGCGAATTCTGTTCAACGAACTATCATTATGCGCTTGCCGATCTGGTGGAGCCCGGCAACGTAGAAACATGACAGGGAATTAACTTGCCGCGCTGCAGTGCGGTCGTATCCTTGCACAACCATCAGGGGATACGCCGTGCTGAAATCGATCGAGGAAAAAATCCTTGAACAACCCCAAACGTCCGCTCGCGCGCGCCGCTCGCGGGTGAAACTGGCCATCAGGGCTGTCGCGCAGGCAGCCCTGATGATCGGCGTGCTCGCAGGCTCCTATGTTGCCATGAACCGGTTGATCGCCACCAAGCCGGAGCGCGCCGCCCGCCCGCAGGTCGAGGTCAGGCTTCCCGTGCGGGCAGCGACCGTTACGCTTAAAGCTGAACAGCCGACGCTCCGCCTCTATGGTGAGGTCACATCGGCGCGCCAGATCGACATCCGCACCAGTGCCGCCGGCGAAGTGATGTCGGTTCATTCCGCGCTTTCGGCCGGACAACGGATTTCAAAGGGCGAGATCCTGTTCACAGTCGATCCGTTCGACACGGAAATGGCACTCGCCGAAGCGCGCGCGACGCTGGCCCAGACGGACGCGACGATCATTGAAAACGAGGCGCGGATCGAAGCCGAGCGCACGCAATTGCAAATCGCCGAGGAACAGCTGGAACTGGCACGTACCGACATCGAGCGCGCACGCCAGCTTGCCGCGACAGGCTCACTGAACCAGAAGCAGGTCGATGATCGCGCCCTGATCCTGTCGCAGCGCGACCAGGCGGTCGCCTCCCGCCGCACCAATATCGCCGTCGAAGAAGCCCGCCTTGCCCAGCAGCGCGCCGCGCGTGAGCGTCTGGTTCTCGGCGTGACGAAAGCCGAACGCGCCCTGAACGAGACCGTCATGCGCGCGCCCATGACCGGCATTGTGCGCGCCTCGACGGTCGAGCCCGGCCGTATCGTCGGTGCCAGCGATGTCGCCGTGTCGATGTACGATGACACTGCGCTTGATGTCCGCTTCACCCTGACCGATGCACAATATGGCCGCGTCGCCACCGATGCGGAGCCGCTGGTCGGCCGCAAGGCGATGATCGTCTGGACCGTCGGAAACTCCGGATACCGCTACGAGGCGACGGTCACGCGTATAGGCGCTGACGTTGCATCCGCCCGTGGCGGCGTCGATGTTTTTGCTCGAATTGAAGACGCGCGCGAGCAGGACGTGGACTTGCGCCCCGGCGCATTTGTCGAGGTCACGCTTGCCGACCGGACCTGGCAAAATGCTGCAAGACTCCCTGAAGCGGCGCTTTACGGGTCCGACCTTGTCTATGTGATCACCGATGACTCGACGCTAGAGAGCCGTCAGGTCAAGTTGCTTGCCTATGATGGCGAGGATGTGATCGTCACGTCCGGCCTTGAAACAGGCGAACGTGTACTCGCGACACGGCTGTCGTCGGTCGAACCGGGGTTGAAGGTTGCCGTCGATGGCGATCCCGTGGTTGAGCCCGCCGCGGCGGCCCGTGGCGCTCGCAGTGCCCCGGGCGGCAGCTGAGGGCAACATTGATGAACGCCAATCCGCGCAGTCTCGTCAGCATATTCCTGCACCACCCCAACGCAGCAAACCTGCTTATGGTGTTGATGATCCTGTTCGGCGTCGCAGCGCTCGGGCGCATCAACACGCAATTCTTCCCGACGATCCAGACTGACAGCGTTTCGGTGTCGATCTCCTGGCCGGGCGCTTCGGCCGAAGATGTCGAGCGCAACATCCTGTCGGTTGCCGAGCCGGAACTGCGGTTCATCGAGGGCGTCAAGGAGATGAACTCCTATGCCCGCGAAGGCTCGGCAAGCATCAGGCTATCGTTTGACGAGGGCCATGACATCGACAAGGGTGTCAGTGACGTCGAAACCGCCGTGCGCGCCATAGGCAACCTGCCGGAAGAATCCGAAGACCCCAAGGTTTCCACCGCGCAATTCTTTGACGGGGTCGCCACGATTTCCATTGGCGGCGATGTGCCCGAAGCGGTCCTTCGCGATTGGGCCAAGCGTATCCGCGACGAGTTGATCGCCCGGGGCATCGACAAGGTGTCGTTCGAAGGGCTGCGCAATCCGGAACTGCAAGTCACCATTCCCGAGCGCGATCTGCGCCGGTTGGACCTTTCCGTCACCGACGTGACAAGAGCCATCACCGCCAATGCACGCGATGTCCCGTCCGGCAACCTCGATGGCAGCGTCGAGCGCCAGCTGCGTGCCGTCACCGACATCACCACCGCCCGCAAGCTGGCAGACGTTGAAGTGCTGTCGCTCCCAACCGGTGAAAAAGTGCGGCTTGGCGACATCGGGACGGTGGAAGAGGGCTTCGAGGACGGCGCGATCCAGGGCTTCTCGAATACCAAGCGCGCCATCGAACTCGACATCCAGTCAACGCCGAATGCCGATACGCTGACCACCAATGCAATCCTGCAGGACTATCTCGTCGAACTGCGCCCGCGCCTTCCCGTAGCGCTGGAAGTGCAGGTCTATGAGGTGCGCGCGGCCGCGCTCAATGACCGGATCATGTTGCTGGTCGAAAACGCAGCCTCCGGGCTGCTGCTGGTTCTGGTCATCCTGTTCCTGTTCCTGAATGCCCGGATCGCGTTCTGGGTAGCAGCCGGCATTCCGGTAGCGATCCTGATGACCATCGGCATCATGTATCTGCTGGGTGAGACCATCAACATGATGTCGCTGTTCGCGCTCATCATGATGCTCGGCATCATTGTTGATGATGCCATCGTCGTCGGCGAACACACCGATACCCGCCTGTCGATGGGCGACGATGCCTTCACGGCTGCGGAAAATGGTGTCGGCCAGATGCTGACGCCTGTGCTTGCCGCGCTGACCACCACGCTTGCGACATTCACGCCGCTGCTCCTGCTGTCCGGCTCCATGGGCCAGATCGTCGCTGTTCTGCCGCTTGTGGTGCTCGCGGTCGGCATTGCTTCGACGATCGAGTGCTTCTTCATTCTGCCGTCACACCTTGCCCATTCGCTGGATGGCCGGCAAAGCGCACGCTGGTCGCATTGGCGGGTGTTTTTCATTGCGCTGATTGTCGTTCTGTTCGCAGCCGCTTTCTTCACCCGCGCTGGCGGGGAGGGCGGTGCCGCTGCCTCCATTCCGTTGTTTGGTGCAATTGATGCTTGGCGCCAGAGCGTCAGCCCGTTTGCCTTTGGCGCAATGATTGCTGCAGTGGCCGTGACCTTCGCAATCGGCATCGAAGCTGTTCTGGCGGTCATGCGGCGTCGCAAGCCCGCGCCTACCCAATCGGGGAACACCAGCCTGCATGACGATGACGGATGGTTCAGGCGCGGCTTTGATGCCGGGTTCGAGTGGTTTCGCGACAAGCCCTTTGCAGCCTTGGCGCGGCTGTCGTTCGACTGGCGCTATGTGTCTCTGTCGATTGCCGGCGGTCTGGTCATGATCGTCGTTGTCGGCCTGACGCGCGGCGACCATGTCGGTTTTGTCTTCTTTCCGTCGCCGGAAGCAGAAAACATCACCGGCTCGCTGATTTTCCACCCGGGAACACCGGAACGCGATGCCATTGGTGCCATTGCCGAATTCGAGACAGCGCTACGCGCGGCGGAAACACAACTTGGCGGCGGCGACCAGAAACTGATCGAGGCGGTGTTCGTGACGCTCGGCTCGTCGGGCCGGTCGCAGGGCGACAACCTTGCCAGCATCAAGGTGCAGTTGACGACCTCGGAATATCGCACGGTCCGGACCCCGGACATCGTCCGCACCTGGCAGGAACTGGCGCCTGACCTGCCGTCTGTGCGCAGGTTCGCCATTCGCCAGGCCCGCGGGGGCCCTCCCGGAGCCGATGTCGATGTCGAACTGACCGGGTCGTCGATCGGCGTTCTGAAAGATGCTGCCGTCGAGGTGACGGACATCGTTGCCGCGATCACCGGCGTGACCGGGGTCGAAGACGACCTGCCCTATGGCAAGCCGGAACTGGTGATGACGCTGACACCGCGCGGCACCGCGCTTGGCTTCACGCTGGATGAGGTCGGCCGACAGGTGCGCAACGCGGTCGAAGGGTCGATCCCCTATCGCTTTGCTCGCGGCGACGATGAGGTCGCAGTCCGGGTTTCGATGGACACCGGCGCACTCGGTACGGCGGCACTGCGCAATCTGGCGCTGAAATCACCTGCCGGGAACCGCGTGCCGCTCACCGAAGTGGTGGATCTGGCCGAAGCCCAGGGCTTTTCGGCCATCCAACGGCAGGACGGCAAGACGACGATATCGGTCACCGGCGAAGTTGACATTGCCGTCAACACCACCGACGGCGTTGTCGAACTGCTGACAGCCTCCGGGGCGCTCGATACCGTCGCGCGCAAATACGGCATTGAATACTCGTTCGGAGGCCGGTCGCAGGAGCAGGAAGAGACCTTCGCCGATCTGCGCCTCGGCACGATCATCGGCCTTGCAGTCATCTACATCATTCTGGCCTGGGTGTTCGGCAGCTATTTCCGCCCGTTTGCCGTGATGCTGATCATTCCGTTCGGTGCGGTCGGTGCGGTTTTCGGCCATTGGCTGATGGACTACCAGTTGACCATGCTGTCGATGATCGGCCTGCTTGGCCTGTCCGGTATCGTCGTCAATGACTCGATCATTCTGGTGTCTCGTTTCGACGAGCGCCTCGCGGATGGCGACAGCGTGCGCGAAGCTGCTGTCGGCGCCAGCCGGGATCGCCTGCGCGCCGTGCTGCTGACGTCGCTGACGACCATCGGCGGGCTTGCACCCCTGTTGTTCGAGACCAACCTGCAGGCGCAGTTCCTGCTGCCGATGGCGATCACCATGGTCTTCGGCCTTGCCGCCACGACCCTGCTGGTGCTGTTCCTGGTGCCGGTCTTCCTCGGCATCGGCAACGACATCCATAACAGCTTTGTTGCGATCTATGGACGCGAACGCGGGGCGGTTTATCCGGCACCGGGCGAATGAACCGCTAGTTCAGCGTCCGCCGCCGGTTGGGCACATCCAGCGAAAAGGCCGGAATGGCCACGTCGAATGCCGGACCTTCCCCGCCATCCCGGCGCATCGTGTAGTGGCCGACCATCGTGCCGGAAGGCGTGTTGAGCGGACAGCCCGATGTGTACTGGAAGCTGTCGCCCGGTGTCAGCACCGGCTTTTCGCCGACCACGCCCTCGCCCTGCACTTCCTCGACATGGCCGAGCGCATTGGTGATCCGCCAGTAGCGGCTGACGAGTTGCACGGTTTCTTCCGAGTGGTTGGCGATGATGATCGTATAGGCCCAGAACCAACGGCCCTGTCCTGCGTCGGATTCCTGGTCAAGGAATTCCGGCCGGACAGTCACTTCGATGTCTTCTGTGCGGATGCGGTACATGGCGCTTGCACGTTATCCGAACGCGATTGTTCTGCAAGCGAACGTGAGCGCCCGTGAACATATGAAGGGTGACACGGAACCCGACGCGCACTATCGCCGGTTGTTGAAGTCATTCCAAACCGAGACAGGGGGTCCCGGACATGCTCGACGGGACATTGCGCCAACGCCTCGATCCGCTGCTTGACGCGGGCGCAAGGCGTATCGCTGCCACCGGCATCAGTGCCAATGCAATCACTGTGGCAGGGCTCGCCATCGGCGTTCTTGCCGCCGGCGCCATCGCCGCGCAGTGGTATCTGGCCGGTCTGGTGCTGCTGCTGGTCAGCCGGCTCTGCGACGGGCTCGATGGTCCGGTGGCGCGCATCACCGGCAAGACCGATTTCGGCGGCTATCTCGACATCACGCTGGATTTTGCGTTCTACGGGGTGATCCCGCTCGGCTTCATCATTGCCGATCCGTCGGCCAACGCGCTCGCCGGCGCGACGCTGATCTTTTCATTCTACGTCAATGGCGCCAGCTTTCTCGCCTTTGCCATCATGGCCGAAAAACGACAGCTCTCGACGAGCGCGCGCGGCGAGAAATCGCTGTTCTTCACAACAGGCCTTGCCGAGGCGACCGAGACAATTGCCGTCTTTGCCGCATTCTGTCTGGCTCCGGCCTGGTTCTCGCCGATCGCGTGGGTGTTTGCAGCCGTCTGCTTCTACACCGCCCTGTCGCGGATCATGCTGGCAAGACGGATGCTCGCCGACTGATCTCGGCTCAAATGCCCGAAAGCGCCGCATCCAGATCGGCAATCAGGTCGTCGGCATCTTCGAGGCCTACGGACAGGCGCAAAGTGCCGCCGCCGATCGACAAGGCGTTTCGATCCTCTTCGGAGAGGTTCTTGTGCGTCGTGGTTGCCGGATGGGTGATCAGGCTCTTGGCATCGCCCAGATTGTTGGAAATGCGGATGATCGACAGGGCGTTTTCGGCCGTGAAGGCTGCGGCCTTGCCGCCCTTCAGATCGAATGCCACCAGCGTCGAGCCGCCTTTCATCTGCCGGGCGATGATGTCAGCCTGCGGATGGTCGGCCCGTCCCGGATAGATGACACGCGCCACCGCCGGGTGATCGGCGAGGAAGTCGGCGATCCGGCCCGCCGTTTCGGTCTGACGCGCCACGCGGATCGGCAGGGTCTCCAGCCCCTTCAACAGCACCCAGGCGTTGAACGGCGAGATGCCGGGGCCGGTGTGACGGAAGAAGTCCTGCAGGTTTTCGTTGACCCATTCTTCGGTGCCAAGCACCACACCACCAAGGCAGCGGCCCTGACCATCAATATGCTTGGTCGCCGAATAGACGACGATGTCGACACCGAGTTCCAGCGGCTTTTGCAGGATCGGCGTCGCAAAGACGTTGTCGATCACCACCTTTGCGCCGCAAGAGCGGGCAACCGCCACCACATGCGCGATGTCGATGACTTCCAGCGTCGGATTGGTCGGGCTTTCGAAGAAGAACACCTTGGTGTTCGGGCGAACCGCCTTCTCCCAGTCTTCTGGTTTGGTCCCGTCGATCAGCGTCGCTTCGACGCCGTAGCGCGGCAGCAGGGTTTCCACGACCCAGCGGCACGAGCCGAACAGCGCGCGCGCGGCAACCACGTGGTCACCGGCTTTCAACTGGCAGAGCATCGCGCTGGCGACAGCCGCCATGCCGGAGGTCATGGCGCGCGCAGCTTCCGCGCCTTCCAGCGCACACATGCGCTTTTCGAACATGTCGGTCGTCGGGTTGGCATAGCGCGAATAGATGAAGCCCTCGTCCTCACCCTTGAAACGCGCCTCGGCTGCTTCGGCGGTCGGGTAGACGAAGCCTTGCGTCAGATACAGCGCCTCGGACGTCTCGCCGAAGGATGACCGCACGGTGCCTTCATGAACCATGCGTGTCGCCGGTCCCCAGGACGTCCTGTCACTGCCACTCGCCATATGCACTCTCCTCGAACACAACAAAAAACCGGCATCATGTCGCCATGAGCCGGTTGCAACGACAATGCACAGATTGCCGATACCGCACGGCCTTTTAGCAACTTGTTTAAAGTGGCTGCAAGCCGACCGGCCAAATCACCACTGCAATTTGCTGTCCATAAGCCTCTCGTGCGCTTGCGTCAACGATACAGCCATTGTGATGGTGGCGGCGTTCCGGAGACAACCATGACCGCAGACCTGCCTGCCGGTGCCAGCGGCATTCTCGCCGATCACGACATCAAGGCCCTTCACGCCGGTGGCGCCATCATCGCCGGGCGTCCGTTCGATGATGATCAGGTGCAGCCCGCAAGCCTTGATCTTCGTCTTGGCGCGACGGCATTTCGCGTGCGCGCCAGCTTCATGCCGGGCAGCGCGCACACCGTTGCCGACAAACTGCTCCACTACGAACTGCACCGGATCGACCTTGCCAGCGGTGCCGTTCTGGAGACCGGCTGTGTCTACATCGTGCCGCTGCTCGAAGCGTTGGCGCTTCCCGGGACGGTCTCGGCGTCCGCCAATCCGAAGAGTTCGACCGGCCGCCTCGACATTTTCACCCGTGTCATTGCTGACCGCGCTGTCGAATTCGACAAAATCCCCGCCGGATATCGCGGCCCGCTTTATCTGGAGATCAGCCCGCGCACCTTTCCGGTCGTGGTGCGCACCGGCTCGCGCCTGTCGCAGATCCGGTTCCGCACCGGGCAGGCGGTTCTGGATGCCAACGAACTGGCCGCCCTTCATGCACGCGAGACGCTGGTCGCCGGCAAAAGCCCCGATGTCAGCCATGCGGGAATTGCCCTATCGGTCGATCTGTCAGGCGGGGCGAACGGCCTTGTCGGTTATCGCGGCAAGCACCACACGCCGGTCATCGATGTTGACCGCCGCGATGCGCACGACATCCATGATTTCTGGGAACCGGTAATCGTGCGCGGCCGCAGGGAACTGATCCTCGATCCCGACGAATTCTACATTCTCGTGTCGCGCGAGGCGGTGCATGTGCCGCCATCCCATGCCGCCGAGATGACGCCATTTGATCCGCTGGTCGGCGAATTCCGCGTCCACTATGCCGGCTTCTTCGATCCCGGCTTTGGTCATTCCGCAGCCGGCGGAACCGGCAGCAGAGCCGTGCTGGAAGTGCGCAGCCACGAAGTGCCGTTCGTGCTGGAGCATGGCCAGACGGTTGGCCGTCTCGTCTATGAGCGGATGCTGTCACGCCCCAGAGCACTGTATGGCTCGGACCTGAAGTCCAACTACCAGGCCCAGGGCCTCAAGCTCTCCAAACACTTTCGCAGTTCATGACGGCTTGGGCAGTGAGCCCCGCAGCGCCGTGACCTCGGCGCGAAGGGCGCGAAGCTCTTCGAGGATCATTGTCTGGTCGTTGTGGATGGTTTCCCGCTCGTCGGAAGCTTGCACATCGTGCTCGGCTTGCATGGCGGAGACGACCACCCCGATGAACAGGTTGAGCACCGTGAACGTCGTCGATGCGATGAACGGGATGAAGAACGCCCACGCATACGGGTAGACCTCCATCACCGGGCGGACGATCCCCATCGACCAGCTTTCCAGCGTCATGATCTGGAAAAGCGAGTAGGCCGAGGCAGGGATCGTGCCGAACCATTCGGGAAACGACGCGCCAAACAGTTTTGTCGCCATCACCGCGCCGACATAGAAAACAAGGCTCAGCAGCATCACGATCGAACCCATGCCGGGCAGGGCGTTGAGCAAGCCGCCGACCACCCGGCGCAGCGACGGGACCGTCGAGACCAGGCGCAACACCCGCAGGACACGAAGCGCGCGGAGCACGGAAAACGCCCCGGCCGACGGCACCAAGGCCGCGGCGACCACAACGAGATCAAAGATGCGCCAGGGGCTGCGGAAGAAGTCGAGCCGGTAGACCGCAAAGCGGGCGATCAACTCGGCGACGAACACAGACAGGATCAGCCGGTCGATCAGCGTCAGCACGGGGCCGGCGGCAGCCATCACGCTCTTTGAGGTCTCAAGGCCGAGCGTGATGGCGTTGATGATGATCAGGATGATGATGGCCCGCTCGAATGATGCGGACTCGATGAGCAGTTTCAGCGATTTCATGGTTTCACCGTGGGCGGCAAGAGTTGCTGCTTCGATATAACGATCGCTGCATCGCGGAGAAGGGGGAAGGTGCTTCTGCGCATTCTTTCTGTTGCTCCACTAGCGCTTCTGGTGCGGCGCATGTGGCGTCTTTTCCCATCCGTAGGGGTCATGCAGGATTTGCCAGACCGCGCGCCACGCGGCCAGCGACAGGGCAAGCCAGTAGATCGGGATCAGGAGAATGCGCCAGCCGACGGCCCGTTGTCCGCGCCTCCCGGCCGCCCGCCAGGACAGGCTTGCAAACGCCAGATAGCTCGCAACGATCATCGCCAAATCCCCAAGGGCGAGCAGGTTCGCCAAAGGTTCGCGATCGCCTGTGGTCAGTCGTCCGGTCGAGAGCAGGGCAATGTGCAGGATGATCACCGGATGCAGCAAAGCCGAGACAAGTGTGCCGGACAATAGAACCTGCATGACGGCCACCTGCCAGAAACCATGCCGCCTCAGGAGTTCGCCGGGGCGGCGGGTGTGGACCAGCCAGGTCTGGATCCAGCCCTTGTACCAGCGGGTGCGTTGGCGCAGCCATACCATCGGTTCATGCGGCGCATCCTCCAGCGTCGGGCGGGTAAGTGTCGCGCATCGGTAGCCCTTCCGCCAGAGCCGCAACCCGAGATCGGCATCTTCCGTCACATTGAAGGGGTCCCACAGGCCGGCTTCTCGAAGGGCCTCCGCGCGAAAATGCGGTCTTATGTAGCAAACGCACCAAGCGGTGCCGCTACTCAGACCGGTCTCAGAAAGGAGACCGCTCGATGAGCGCGAGGAAATGGATTGCAGTGGTGGCGCTTGCCGCCCTCATTGGGGGTGGCTTACTTGTGCCAACTGCCAAAGCGAAACATGCTTATGTACGTGACCTCATGCCCGTTAAATTGGGCTGGCTCTCCGATGTTTATCACGTACCATCGGCACACATGCCCTCTGCCCTGCCCCGGCACGTCATAACTCATAGCGATAAAAAATGTCCCCATAGTGTGAGCTTGTTCTTGAGCAGTTATTGGCTCATGAGATGGCATACCGCGGACCATCGTGTCTTTTACGGCTTCTCCGTTCGGAAAGATCGTCGGATGTGCGAACGGGAACCCTTTTTGGTCGAGGATTTCCCCAAAAATCCGGTCAGGCTCTACAGTAGAGAAGCCCATAATAATTCTTGTATGGACACTGACGTTTGTAGCGGGGGCCTTCCCGTAGTTTGTAACAGACACCTCGGGACTGATCACAACGTAACCGGGGGCCGTACTATGAAGCGTTCCCGGCTCGGTGATCTCGAAATCAAGCCAAGGCCGGTGTTCGCTACGCAAAATTTTATTGGCATCGTCAGCGGCCCGAACCGTGTCACGGGTAGCTTGCAGGGTTCTGATAAGAAGCAATACGCCGATACCAGTCAGGAATACGCTCAACCATGCGGCCCGTTCGGCCCCCCTAGTCGATTGAGCTACCGACTCTTGGGCTGCCAAGTCACACCAATCAGGCTGATAGTCGCTTTGCCATTGGGCTTGATTGGATACCTGATCGCCTTGCGGGGATTGCGTGACTGGAGCCCTGTAACCACCGCTATCGGCGCAGCGCTGGTAGTAATAGCCGGCGGCATTTTCGTTGCCTACATTTGACGACCAAACAGCGGCACAAAACAATGCCAAGATGCCAATTATCAGGAATCCAAATGAACGCTCTGCGTTTTCAGGGCTGTCAAACATTGAAGTAGGAATGCCGCCGTGAATTTGCCCCGTGAAAGCTTATTCCGCACGTTCACTTCCTTCTCGTCAACGCCTATCTCTGCCAACCTCTCGACTAGCTGCGCATAGGTGACGCCTTTGCGCTTCAATTCGGCCTTGAGCAGGTTTGCCGCCATCATCTCAAAGTCGGTCTTTTCTGCCATGTATCACCTATGATGCAAAATGTATCGCAAACGATGATATATGCCCTTGCGTACAGTGCGTCAACGTACTATATCCGTTACATAGGTAACGGAGACGATGACAATGGCTCAGCACTTCCTTCTTTCCGCAGAGGCCCGCACCCTCTCGCTCAAGGGCATCTACAAGGCCGGTGAGGAAGCCGCTTACCAGACGTTCTGCAAGCTCCGTTGGCCTGCTGCCGACGGCAAGGCCGTTTGCGTGAAGTGCGGCTGCGACGAGACCTATTCGATCAGCACCCGCCGCACGTTCAAGTGCAAGGCTTGCTACGCCCAGTTCTCGGTCACGTCCGGCACCATCTTTGCCAGCCGCAAGCTGGCTTTCACCGATCTGCTCGGCGCGATCTGCATTGTCGTGAACGCGGTCAAGGGCCTGTCGGCTTTGCAGCTTTCCCGTGATCTGGACGTTCAATACAAGACCGCTTGGGTTCTCGCTCACAAGCTCCGCGAAGCCATGTCAAAGGACGTGCACACGGGCGAAATCCTGCAGGGTGAAGTCGAGATGGACGGCGCGTACTTTGGCGGTCATATCCGCCCGGCCAACATGAAGGACAAGCGCGTTGACCGCCGCAAGGCGAAGTACCAGACCGGCAAGCGCCGCGTCGTCGTCGCCATGCGTGAGCGCGCTGGTCGCACTCTTCCCTTCGTCACCCTGACTGAGGCGGAAGGCGTTGAACTTGCCAAGCTGCATATTGACCGCATGGCAATCGTTGCCGCCGATGAGGCTTCACACTGGGACGCACTGCATGCCGGTTGGTCTGTCGAGCGCATAAACCACAGCGAAGCCTACAGCGCACACGGCAAACACACGAACTGGGTGGAGTCGTTCTTCTCGCGCCTTCGTCGCATGGTGTCTGGTCAGCACCACCACGTTTCGCCGCAGTACCTTTACCAGTACGCAAACCATGCCGCTTGGTGCGAAGATAACCGCCGCGAAAGCAACGGCGCGAACGGCGCTCGCTTGCTTGGCAACGCGCTGGCAATGCCGGTCAGCCGGACGTGGAAGGGATATTGGCAGCGGTCAGATTCGTAACATTTAGTCAACCGAGTCTCTGCACAATCCGCTTGCCGTGCCGAATCGCATCCTTATATGATGAGATTGGACTTAACCCGTCCGTTTAGGAGATGCCACAATGACCACTATGAGAGTCATCGTGTTTCAAGAGCACGGCTTTTGGTACGCCCAAGGGCTTGAACATGACATTTGCGTTCGCGGGAAGAACCTTGACGAACTTCAGCGCCGTTACAAGGTAGCGGTCCAACTGGAAAGCCAAGCAGAAGGCGGGGTAGAACGCATTGCCCAAGCCCCTCAAAAGTTCTTTGATATGTGGGCATCAAAGTCCGGCGGCTTCACGCCAGAGACTGACCCGAGCGTCCCGTTTGAATTTGGAATGGCCGCATAAAGTATGGCATTTCCGTTTGGCGGCCATCCGACTCTAGCAGACTATATCGGTCAGGTCCGCCATGACCATGGCGCAAGAGCCCAAAGCGTTGTGGTCACAGACGACTACGGTCATGTTGAGACAGCAATACGAATAACACTGCCAAGCGGCCTTTCGACCGTTGTCGTGGGCATTCAGCAGACCGAGCATTTGACGCCGACTGACATAGGTCAGATTGATCGGCGATTGGGGATTAAATCCCCATATTTCTCAGTTGACGCTGAAAACTAGGCTCTTAACCACACCACATTCCCCTTGCCGTCCGCACCCTTGCGGGCGGCATCTGTCTGTCTAAGGCACTTGCCTACGCGCTTGGTCAAATCGCCCATGGTTTTCCTGTCGCGGGCGTCCTGACCGTTCAACTCCATGAGTTCCTGCGCGATCTGGCGTGATGTGAGCGGGCCTTGTGCGCGCCTCAGGACGTCCATGCAGGCGCGGAATAGCTCACCCTTGCCAAACACCACATGGCGCTTCTGGCGAGGCATCTGTGCGTCCAGATCGCCGGTATAGCCTAGGACGCCTAGAGTGCGGTCCAAGGCGTCCAGGTCGTTCTTGATGGCGGCTATGCGGTCCCTGAGGGCTACAGCCTCACCTAGGAGATCGGCGCGCTTGGTAAGCAGTCCGGATATGGTGTGATCGAATGTGTCTGTTCTGGCGTGTCGCATGATGCAATTCTCCTGCTGTTAAGCGAGGGAGGAAAGCCATGAACAAAACAGATATGATCTGCGATGCAATACGAGGCAAAGAGGTACTGTCGATCACCTATGACGGAAGGGTCCGAACTATCGAACCTCACCTTCTCGGCTATGACAGCGACGGCGACCTGACCTTGAGCGCATGGCAGTTATCAGGAACAGGGCAAGGCTGGCGCGATTTTCATGTTTCCAAAGTAAGCGGGCTTGCCACAACTGGACAAACCTTCTCAAGCGCGCGCTCAGGCTACAATCCTCGGGATGAGACGATTGACCGGGTTGTTTGCCGTCTTTGAAGCCTCCGCAGTTGCATGGCATAGGCCAACGTGCAGGTGCCGAATGCAGAGCACACGATGACCAATGATCTGAGAACATGACCTTCTCCTATTGGGTTGAAATTGTAGTGGAATCAGGGCTTTGCCGGTAGCTTGGGCTTGGTGCGTTTGCTACATAAGACCGCGAAAATGGTTGGACGTCCCGCCGAGCAGGATCGGCATCCGTTGCCGCGCCAGAAACGGCAGCAGTCCTCCGAACAGCCCGGCATATTCCAGATGAAACAGCGCGGCCAGATTGTTGCGCCCCGGATTGGCGGTCACCAGCGGCGCCTGCAGGCAGGCGAGGCGCACGTCTTCGCGGGCAAAGCGCTGGTAGGCCTCCATCAACTGGTCCGGATGCGGGCGATCTTCAGCGTCGTACACAGTCACGAAGCTGCCGCGCGCCTGCGCCATGGCGACGTTCAGGGCCTTGGGCTTGGTGCGCGGCATTGATGGCGGCACACGCACGATGCGCATGTGTGCCGGAAGCCGTGCCGCCTCGATCGCCTCGATCGTTTCACGGTCATCCGCCTCGCAGGCCAGAAGGATTTCCAGTTTGGAGCGTGGCCATACGAGCCGTGTCAGTGCGCCGATCAGGTCTGGCACCACCGGTGCCTCTCGATAGAGCCCGACGATCACGCTGTAGACCGGCAGATCAGCCGGGCTCACGGGGGTCAGCTTCCGGTAGGCGCGGGGCTGAAAATCCGCGAGCGCCGCCACCCGCAGCAGCACGCAACCAAAAAAGAACGCCGAGAGGAACAGATGAGCGCTGAGCATCGCCACGGCACTGTCGGCAGCAAAGAGCATGTAGGCAGCCAGTGCGACAACACCCGTTGCGATGCCTTGCCAGAACAGGGCGCCGGAACGCGCAGACATGTCGGGGTCACCAAGTGCCAGTCCGGAAATCGCCTGTTCCAGCGCGGCCTGGCCGTACTGGCGATCAATGGCTTGGCGCAGGTTTTCAGGCGTGGTGATGGCCAGTCGCCCCGCCAGCATGCGCCGTTCGG
>JBGSWL010000014.1:0-12595 GCA_041752455.1 Roseitalea sp.
GCCACCGAGGCGCTGCGCGGTCACGGTGCGACGCTGGTCAACCGGGAAGGCGAGCGCTTCATGCTGCCGCTGCATCGGGACGCGGAACTTGCGCCGCGCGATGTCGTTGCCCGTGGCATCTTTGCGGAGGTCCAGGCCGGCCGCGGTGCCTATCTCGATTGCCGAACGGCAATCCACGACTTTGCCACCGAGTTCCCGACGGTGCACGGCTACCTGACAGCAGCCGGCATCGATCCAGCCTTCGAGCCGATCCCGGTCATTCCGGCGGCGCACTACTTCATGGGAGGCATTGCAACCGATGCGGACGGGCGTTCGTCCCTGCCGGGCTTCTGGGCGGCAGGCGAATGCACCTCGACAGGCGCCCATGGCGCCAATCGCCTCGCCTCGAACTCGCTGCTGGAGGCTGTGGTCTTTGCTGCGCGCATCGCAGAAGCGTTGAAGCGCGAGGACATTGATGATGCAGCGGAAGGCTGGCGCGACGGCGGCGTCGAGACAGATGATCATCCGCTGGCGCTCGATCACCCGAACATGACGCGCCTTCGCCAGACCATGAGCGCCCATCTCGGCGTGCTGCGCAACGCGGCGGGCATGCGCCAAGCTCTGGCGACAATCCTGGAACTGGAAGGGCTCAGCCATTCCGGCCGTTTCGACAATGTGATTGCCGCCGCCAAGATGATTGCCGTTTGCGCGCTGCAGCGGACCGAAAGCCGCGGCGGCCATGCCCGCACCGATTTTCCGGCGCAAGACCCCGCCTGGAAGCGCCGCAGCTTCATGACGCTGGCAGAGGCGGAAGCGGCTGCGCGCGACATGATGGAGACACCCCGATGACCGATCACCAATATCGCCCCGAACTTCCGCGCCTGATGATCGAGGATGCGGTGCGCGGAGCACTGCTCGAGGACCTTGGCCGGGCGGGCGACATCACCACGATGGCGACCATCGGTGCGCAGATGACGGCAACGGCGCGCATGACCAGCCGCGAGGACGGGATCGTCTCCGGCATCGAGATTGCCCGCGCGTCGTTTGCCCTGATCGATCCGGCGATCGCTTTCGACGCCTTCGTGCGCGACGGCGACCGGGTGTCGAAGGGCGATGACCTCGCCATCGTCACCGGCAATGCCCGTGCGATCCTGACCGCCGAGCGCACCGCGCTCAATTATCTCATGCATCTGTGCGGGATTGCGACGCTGACAGCGCGCTATGCCGCCGAGATCTCGCACACGCGCGCCCGCGTCACCTGCACGCGCAAGACCGTGCCGGGCCTTCGCGCCTTTGCCAAACATGCGGTGCGCTGCGGCGGCGGATCAACCCACCGTTACGGGCTGGATGATGCCATCCTGATCAAGGACAACCACATCGCTGTCGCCGGCGGCGTTGCGGCCGCGATCCGCGCAGGAAAGGCGTTCGCCGGGCATCTGGTCAAGGTCGAGTGCGAGGTGACGACGCTGGATGAACTGCGCGAGGCGCTGGCCGAGCGCCCCGACGTGATCCTGCTCGACAACATGGAGCCACGCATTCTGATCGAGGCGGTAGCGATCAACGACGGGCTTTGCGTGCTGGAAGCGTCCGGCGGCATATCGCTGGATACGATCAGGGAAGTCGCTGAAACCGGGGTCGACTACATCTCCACATCGAAGATCACCATGGCCGCACCGACTCTCGACATCGGCCTTGATGTGGTGGTGCGCTAGCACCCGATTTTGCCACTTTGTCTGGGGCCGGAACTGACGCATAATGCGGTTCCGGAAACCCGCGCAGGCAGGGAGGCATCGCATGATCTTTGTGGCGGCTACGTCAGAGGGCGCACAAGTCGCCTACACGGATCGCAAGCGCTGGCTCTGGTTGCTCTCGGCCATCGTGCCGTTCACGCCGGCATTTTCCGCCCTCATGCTGGTTCAAACCGGTTGGGAACTGTTTGCTGTCTTTCCGGTTGTTTTCTACTACGTCTTCGTCCCTCTGCTTGACATGCTCATCGGCGAAGACCCGGAAAACCCGCCGGAAGCGGTGGTCGAAACGATGGCTGGCGATCAGCACTACCGCCGGCTTTTGTTCCTCGCATCATTCGTGCTTTGGGCCAATTTCCTCGTCGTGATGATCATCGTTGCCACCGTGCCGATGCATCCGCTTGCCATGTTGTTCCTCGTTGTTACGGCAGGGTTTGCCTCCGGCGGCGGACTGACCGTCGCCCATGAACTTGGCCACAAGGCCAACCGGGCCGACCAGATTGCAGCGCGCCTTGTTGCAGCGCTCACGGGCTACGGCCATTTCATGATCGAGCACAACCGCGGCCACCATGTGCTGGTCGCCACGCCGGAAGACCATGCATCAGCGCGGCTCGGCGAAAGCTTCTTTGCTTTTCAGATGCGCGAACTTCCCGGCGTATGGCGGCACGGTATCCATCTGGAGACCGAACGGCTGAAGCGGAAGGGACTGCCCTTCTGGCACTGGCGCAACGAGGTCTTGCAAGGCTACCTGATCGCAGCCGTTGTGGCAGCCGTGTTCATCACGGCCTTCGGCTGGTGGATGTTGCCGCTCCTGCTCATCCATCACTATGTCGGCTGGACAATGCTGTCGCTGGCCAACTACGTGGAGCATTACGGGCTGAAGCGGCAGCGCAAGGAAAACGGGCGCTATGAACCCTGTGAGCCGCGCCATTCCTGGAACACCAACCACATCGTCTCCAACTTGCTGCTGTTCCACCTGCAACGCCATTCTGACCACCACGCAAATCCGCTGCGTCCCTATCAGGCCTTGCGCAACTTCGAGGAACTGCCGACCCTGCCATCCGGCTATCCGGGCACGTTCGTGCTGGCGATCATTCCGCCGCTCTGGCGCGCCGTCATGGATCCGAAAGTCATGGCGTGGGCCGGTGGTGACCTGTCGCGCACCAATCTGCAGCCCGGGATGGAAGCGGTCTACCGAGACCGGTTCGGGGCCTCCGGCACCTGAACTTGTTCAAGCGCGAGCGTGAACGGCACGCCCTCATGGCAGTCGGCGCCGCGCCCGATGTCATGGATAGCGTCCAGCATCCGTCCGTTCCGCCCGAGAACCTTGTCAGCCAGCCAGACCATGCGCCGGTTCGGCGTTGCCGTTGGCGACATCAGGCGAAGCGCGCGCGCGATCTCGGATTCGTCCTGCTCAGGCGCCAAGGCGCAGGCCATCGCATAGGCTGCCGCCGTCGAGCGCGAAACGCCCATCCAGCAATGGACAAGCAGCGGCGCCGCGCGATCCCAATCGGCAGCAAATGTAAGGATCGCCCGCATGTCCTCTTCGCCGGGGGCAACTAGGCCGGAAACCCGCATCGAAATGTCATTGAAATGAAGCTGCAGATGCCGTCCCTCGGCAATCGTCTCAGGCCGCGTGATCGCCATGTCGGCGCTGATGACGGTTACCAGATGCGACGGCCGGTGCTGCGCGATCATGCGCTCAAGGGCTGACAAGGGGCAGACGATGATATGGCTCATGGTCTCATGCCGCCTGCTCGATAGCCGTATGCAATTTGCCGAACCGCGCAAGGAACGCTGATTGCGCCGCTGCGGTCGCCATCGGCACGATCAAGGCTTCGTCGGGCAACGGCTGGCGCGGCCGGCCAAACAAGCTTTCAGCCTCGCGGACCGTGAAACCCGCCAGTCGCGTCGCCTCGTGGTAGGCCGACATCATGTCGGCGCGCTTGATCGCCTTTTGCAATCCATCGGGCGTTTGCGGGACGAGCGAAAACCGCAGATGGATGGCCCGCTGCAACCGGTCTTCCACCGCCTTGTAGTCGCCGCCCATGACGCGCTTGAACGGCGAAATCATGTCGCCGATCACATATTCGGGCGCATCGTGCAAAAGCGTCGTCAGCCGGTCGCTGGCGGTTGCCTCTGGCGCAATCTGCGCAAACAGCGCTTCAACCAAGAGACTGTGCTGGGCGACCGAGAAGGCGTGCTCGCCCTTGGTCTGCCCGTTCCAGCGGGCAACACGCGCAAGGCCATGGGCAATGTCTTCGATCTCCACATCGAGCGGCGAGGGATCAAGAAGATCCAGCCGCCGCCCCGACAGCATGCGTTGCCAGGCGCGCGGCGGGGCACCGGCGCGGTCAGCCATCGCTGTCCCCGGCGCCGTCCTGTGGAAAGGCGTAGGTCATGCGCGGCGGTATCGCGCAGATGATTGGCGTTTCCCCGGCAGCGACCGGTGCGCCGCTTGCCACCGCATCAGCGATCCGGTCGAGCCGGACAATCGCGAGCGCCGTATGGCCATCGGCAGTCACCGTGCCAAGGATCCCCGCCGGTTTCCCGTCGGCAAGGATTTCGGTGCCGGAAGCGGGAAGGGCGCCTTCAACCGGGGTGACCACCACCGGCCGCCGCCGCGCCGTGCCGCGATGCTGCATCCGGCTGACCACTTCCTGCCCGACATAGCAGCCCTTGCGGAAATCGACTCCACCGGTCTGGTCGTGGGCCGCATCATGGGGAAAAGCATCGCCAATGGCATAGTCCGCGCCGCATTCCGCAATGCCATGAATGACCCGGAACCGGTGCCAGGCCGCATGGCTTTCGGTATCGGGCGCAGGCGCACCTTCGATTGCCATGATGGCACGAAACACCGGTACCGCGCCGAACCGCTCGTCGCGGGCAAAACCTGAATCAGTTCCTGAAGCGTCGGACTCAACTTCTGAAGCACCGGAATCAGGATCGAAGGACGCCACCGCAACCAGTTCATTTTGCTCGACAAATTGCACCTTGGAGCGCAGGCGATACATCACCATGCGCTTGAGGAAAGCGTCCGCCTCACTGTCAGGCAGGTCGATGACGTAGCCATCTTCGCCATCGCGCATGATCATCAGATCGGTCTGGATCTTGCCCTGCGGCGACAACAAAGCGCCAGCGCGCGCCGTGCGCGGGCTCAGGTTTTCAATGTCGCAGGTCAGCACATTGTGCAAAAGATGGGTTGCATCGGGGCCGGTGACGCCGATCACGCGCCGCCCGTCAAGCCGTGCCAGTGTCATCACCATGTCGGGTCGCCTTGCATTCGCTCGACCTGCTACGTAAGCCGCAGGCAAGGTTTGGGCAAGGCAAACGCGAAAGAGAAGAGGCGCGCATTATGGTGATGACGTTCGATACGGTGCTCAAGGGCGGGACAGTGGTCAACCACGATGGCAAGGCGCTGCGCGATATCGGCATCCGCGACGGCCTGATCGCCTTTGTCGGATCGATCGATGCGCGCCAAGCCGGCGAAGTGATCGACTGCACAGGCCTGCATGTTTTGCCGGGTGTTGTCGACACACAGGTGCATTTTCGCGAGCCCGGCCTCGAGCACAAGGAAGACCTCGAAACCGGTTCGCGCGCCGCAGTCCTCGGCGGCGTTACCGCCGTTTTTGAAATGCCCAACACCAAGCCGCTGACGACAAGCGAGGCGGCGCTCGCCGACAAGGTCACCCGCGCGCACCACCGCATGCATTGCGATTTTGCGTTCTGGGTCGGCGGAACGCATGCAAATGCCGGCGATGTCGCCGAACTGGAGCGCCTGCCGGGCGCCGCCGGCATCAAGGTTTTCATGGGTTCGTCCACCGGCGACCTGCTGGTCGAGGATGACGATGGCGTCGAAGCGATCCTCGGAAATACCCGCCGCCGCGCCGCGTTTCATTCCGAGGACGAATATCGCCTGCGCGACCGCGAAGGCCATCGGGTGCCCGGCGATCCGGCCTCCCATCCGGTCTGGCGTGATGCGGTGGCCGCGCTCAATTGCACGGAACGGCTGGTGCGCATCGCGCGAAGGACCCGTGCACGCATCCACGTCCTGCATATTTCCACTGCCGAGGAAATCACCTTTCTCGCCAATCACAAGGATGTGGCGAGCTGCGAGGCGACGCCGCATCATCTGACGCTCAGTGCCGACGACGGCGAATATGCCCGCCTCGGAAGCCTGGTGCAGATGAACCCTCCGGTGCGCGACAACCGCCACCGCGACGGTATCTGGCATGGCATCGAACAGGGTATCGTCGATGTGCTCGGTTCTGATCATGCGCCGCACACGCTGGAGGAGAAGGCCAGGCCCTATCCGGCATCACCGTCCGGAATGACCGGTGTGCAGACGCTGGTTCCGGTGATGCTGGATCATGTCAACGCGGGGCGGCTGACCCTGGAACGCTTCGTGGATTTGACTTCGGCCGGCCCACAGCGCCTGTTCGGCATGGCGCGCAAGGGCCGTATCGCGGTCGGCTATGACGCTGACTTCACCATTGCGGATCTGAAGCGCGTCGAAACCATCACCAACGAACAGCAAGGCTCCAAGGCCGGCTGGACACCGCATCACGGACGCAAGGTCACCGGCTGGCCAGTCGGGACCATCGTGCGCGGTCATCGCGTGATGTGGGAAGGCGAGATCCCGACGCCGGGCAAGGGCGAGGCTGTGCTGTTCGGAGAAGGATTGCCGAAGGCGTAGGGCAGCGCTCAGTCTTCCTCGCTGATCATCCGCTTCAGCATGCGCCATCTATGATCCTGCCCGCCGTAGAAGACAGCGAGGACATGGTTGAACCGGGCATCGTCATCGACAGTGAAGTAGTAGACCGCCCGCTCAACCGTAATGTGGCGCAGCGTGGGAAGTATGTCGTCGTCTCGCGTGCCGCGATGGGGTACATCCACGAGCTTTTCAAGCCATGTTTCAATTGCAAGTACACGACGACTTGCAGTCGATATCGCGGCTTCAAGATCGCTGCCGAAGATGAGACTGGTTTCGACGATATGGTCGAAAATTGCGTCGATGTCGCTTGTGAAGTCGTCAGAGCGTTCGATACGCCAAGACTTCATTTCAATCCCGCTTCCCGCCGCTTGCGTGCAATCATGGCCTCGGTTTGCGCTCGGCCTTCTTCAAGGCTGATGAACGGCCCCTCCATCCGCTTCTTGAGCACGGTGCGTAGCGCCTCGATTTCACCCCAGGTCCGCTCATGGTCGGCGCGCAGCATTTCGAGGCCGCGCTGGATCACCGCGCTCATCGACGCATATTCCCCGCGTTCGACCAGCGACCGAGCAAAGGCATCCTGCTGCTCGGTCAGGGAAATCGATGACTTGACGCTCATGACGGCCTCCAGCTCTGTGCTACTGGGTAGTATAACACAAAGGCCGGCTTGGCTTCAATCACCGGCCACAAAGAACAGCCACTGACCCTGCGGTGTGATGCCGACGCGGAAGAAGATGTAAGCGCCGAACGACAGCATGTCCTCGTAGTCGCCGGCAGTCACGAGCGTGAACAGTTCAACCCGCTCCTGCGGGGAAAGGCCCTCCAGCGGCACCGCAAAGAAGTAGGGCCAGACAAAGAGTTCCTTGTCGGTCCCGGCATCGAAACGGGCATAGCCCGCTTCCAGCACTTCGATCAGGATCGCGAGGATCTCATGGCCCTCTGCATCACCGGATAGCGAGCGCACATAGGCGATCGGATCATCGGTGATGTCGCCAAGCGAAAGGCGGGTGGTTTCCCCGCCGGTGCCGATGAGCGGTCGCAGCTTTTCGATATCGCCCGAACGCGCCGCTTCGATGATGAGGGCGCGCATGCGCTTGACCGGTTCGGGAAGGATCGACACATCGCGCGAAATCTCGACCAGTGTTTCGTCGCTGCCGGTCTGGCTGCGCGCCGGATCCGTGGTCTGCGATGGGTCGACAACCGGCGGCGGCACAAGCGGGTTGTCGGGGCTTTCACCGCCGAATGGCGCCGGCAGAGGAATGACGCCGGAAGGAGGCGGAGCAACTTCGCCTTGGGCGATTGCCGGTCCGGCAAGGCCGATCAGCGATGACAGGATGAAGGCGGCAATCCTCAGCCAATACCGCGATTTTGCCTTTGGCCGTTTCCCGCTTCGCACGTTGATGCTCCCGGTCCTGGAATGTGCGAGTGCTTCCAGCTCAATGCAGGTGACGTTGCGGCGTGAATTCGCCAGACAACAAACGACCACGCATGGCATCGATCAGCGCCAGCGCGGCATCTTCGCCGCTCTCGATGATCACTTCTTCAAGCGCCGTGGCAATGGCGGCATCGGCCAGGATATCGGGCTCGATGCCTTCAAGCGTTCCGTCGGCCCAGGTCTCCGATTGCAGGTCGCGGGCCGCCCGACGCTTTTCAAGCGCGATCGCCTCATCGAGATCGTTGAGTTTCTGGTTCGATTGCATAGCCCACCCGACGCAAGTTTTTTCGTGCATTTACGTGTCTTTAACATTCACCAAAAGCAGGCAAAAGGGAATGCCTGAACGGCACAAAGCGTTAACGCTTGGTTTATCGAAACGCCGGTGTTGCTAATCTGCAAAGCGGGTGACGATGTCGCGCGCGATCAACCGGCTCTCGGCCACATAGCGGTCTGCGGCCGACCGGGCCTGCATCGTGCAGCCCGTGTAGACACTGTCGAACGAACGAAACCCCTTGTTGAAGCTGGCAACAAGCCGTGCGCGACGGATCGGTTCCGGCTTCTCGGTCGCCAGCATGTCGTTCATTGCGGTGCGCCAGCGCTGGTCGGTGGTGCCGCAAAGATTGTGCAGATAGTGGATTGAGCCAAGCAATTCGGCAAACCGGTTGAGCCGGTCGTCATAGGGCGCCGCAACGTCCTGCGCGTACGAAGGCAATGCAGCGAAGACGCAGACAAGCGCGGTCGCGGCGCGGCGGAACCTTTGAAAAGGCGTCGATGATGAGGAGCGGTGAGCAGTCATGTTGCCCTTGCTTTTGCCATGGACGATCTTGAGGCGGAAGGGGCTACTGACCGGCGATGGTGACACCCGGGTGAAAACCGTGCACCACAAAGGCAAACGTGATGTCGTGCGCCACGTTCTTTCCATCCCGTGTCACGACTATCGATCCCACGTCACGGCCGGCCGAAATGATGTCGCGGTCCAGCGCAGACGCTTGACCAGCAGTCCAGGCAAAGCTGTAGCCTTCGATATCCAGCGATCCTGCCGATGCCACCGCCGTCATGGAGACAAGCAATGGATCGGTCCCCGCTCTTTCGACGACAACAACCCTTTGCATGGGGTCGATACCCTCAGGCAGTTGCCCGTCATAGAGAAACGGCTGGCCGGTATCGTAGCCGACATAAGGATTGCGTCCATAGGCGCGCATCGCCGGATCGTTGGGAACAAGCACACGTCCATCGGGATAGGCAGCCGCAAATTCGGCCCAACCCATCAGCCGCGCGGGGAGATGCGCAAGACGCTCGCCTGCCAGCACGCCAACGATCGCTTCGCCGGTAAATTGCTGCCACCAGCTTTCCGTCTGGCGGTCATACATGATGAGATTGGACATCATCAGTTTGCCGGTCGTTCCAAACGTCAAGACCGTGCCGTCAGAAAGGGTGCGTGCAAAAACTGGTGCCGAATTGCACAACGGGCAGTAGGTCACCGCGACCGGAACGCCGCCAACGACGTCGTTGACGATCTCGTGCCATGTCAGGATCCGCAGCGGATAGGCGCGGACATCACTGCCGATTTCCACGGCGACAACGGGGTCACGCGGTTCCAGATCATCGTGCCCGTTCACCGGTTCAAACGCCGGATCGTCGATGGACGGAATACCGTCTCGCGGCGGACCGCCGGACAGGATCCGGGCAAGTTCAACTTTCGATTGGGCAAAGTCGGTTTTCCAGCCTTCCTGGGACCAGGTGACCGGATCGGCAACGGCTTGGGCCGCGAGCATTGCAGTGCCGATAAGACAGGCCAAGGTGGAAACTACAGAGAAATGACGGACCGTGCGCATCGGAAATCCCACACTTCTGGTTGCAGCACATATCTGGCTTCTCCGTAGCAAAACCGCCATTGAACCCTTTTCACGAATTCGGGAGATCGCCCGTCAGAGCCGCCATGGCGAGGTCCGCAATCCCTTCGACCAGCGGCAAGGTTTCAAGTTCTTGCAGGGTGACAAATCGCGCATCGGCGGCATCGTCTGCGGCGTCGGGGCGCATGTCGCTGAGAGCGTGATGAACCGCGATCCGGAAGGGCGGCACGCTGCCGGTGAACCGGTGGCAAACGAAGACAAGGTCCTCGGGTGAAACAACGATGCCTGTCTCTTCAAATAATTCCCGCGCGGCCGCCGTCGCCGGTGTTTCGCCGGGCTCGATGCGTCCGCCGGAAAACGCCCATAGCCCGCGCCCCGGATCGCGTCCGCGCTGCACCAAAAGGACCCGGTCACCCGCGTAATTGGTCACGATGACGCTGACAGCCTCGATTGCTTCCTGTGCCATCGTCATGCTCTGAAGGCGTTGAGCCACGTCCATTCCTTGGCTAGAAAGATGCCGCAACGGCATCAAAAGGAAAACCGCCATGCGCCTGTTCATTCTGTCATGTCTTGCGCTGCTTGGCGCCATCTTCCTGTCGTCCTGCCAGACCTTGAACCAGGAACAGTGCCAGGTCAGCGATTGGGCGCAGCTTGGTGTGTCCGACGGGCAGCGCGGCTTTGCGCAGACCTATGTCGCCAATCATCAGGAAGCCTGCTCACAGTTCGGCATTTCGGTCGATGTCATTGCCTGGAACACGGGCTGGCAGCAGGGGATTGCCACCTATTGCACGCCGCTCAACGGGCTGACGGTCGGGCGCGAGGGGCGAAACAACCCGTTTTCGTGCCCAGCCCAACTGGCCGGCTCATTCAATGAGGGCCACCGTGTCGGCAGGGCGGTTTACGATGCGCGCCTGACCCGTGATCGCATCCAGTCAGAAATTGATGCCGATATCGCGCGCATTGCAACGACCCCGCCGGCGGACATTCCGGCGCTGCAACTGCAGATCGAACTGAAGCGCAACCGCCTGTCGCAAGCCCAGTTTGATCTGCTGCGCGCCGAGCGCGAGGCCGATCTGTTCCGCCTTCGTCCGTACGGGCGCTGAGGCGGGGGCAGGGCAAGGCAGGGCAAAACCATGTGCGGGCGCTTTTCGCTGACCCATTCCCCGGAAGAGGTCGAGCGCCTGTTCGAGGTCTCCGGTCTGGAGGCGTTTCCGGCGCGCTACAACATCGCCCCGACCCAGCCGGTTCTGGTCGTGTCGGCGGCGCCGCCGCGCGCACCGGGGTCCAATCTGCCGGACCGTGAGGCACGGCTGATGCGGTGGGGCCTGCTGCCGTCCTGGCTCAAGGACCAGAAGGGCTTTCCGCTGCTGATCAACGCCCGATCGGAGACTGCTGCGCAAAAGCCGGCGTTTCGCGCGGCGATGCGTCACCGCCGCGCGCTCATTCCCGCATCGGGCTTCTACGAGTGGCAGCGCGATGCAGCGACCCGCCAGTCGCAGGCCTATTGGGTGCGCCCGAAACATGACGCCCCGGTCGCCTTCGGCGCGTTGCACGAAACCTGGATTGCCGTGGACGGCAGCGAGATCGATACGGTGGCGATCCTGACGACCGGCGCCAACCCGGAATTTGCGGCAATCCATGACCGGATGCCGGTGACGATCGCCGCTGCTGATTTTGCGCGCTGGCTGGATTGCCGAAGCAACGAGCCGCGCGATGTCGAAGACCTGATGGCGCCGCCACCAGCCGGCTTTTATGACGCCATTCCCGTCTCCGACCGTGTCAACAAGGTTGCCAATTTCGGTCCGGACGTGCAGGAGCCGACCGAGCCCAAGGACTTCGCCAAGGCTTCAGGACCGGGCACCGGACCGCAAGGGCCGGATGACCAGAAGAGCCTTTTCTGATGCTGCGACCGCTTCCTGCCCAAAGGTGATATCTTCATGTTTTCCGCCGCTTTCGCCGGTTTCCTGCTTGGCGCCTCGCTGATCATCGCCATCGGGGCGCAGAACGCCTTCATCCTGCGCCAAGGCATCGCGCGTCGGCATGTCTTCGTGCTGTGCCTGATCTGCGCCCTGTCAGACGCGCTGCTGATTGCCTTGGGCGTGGGCGGGCTTGGCTCGGTGATCAACAGTCAGCCGGCACTGATTGCGGTGGCCACCTGGGGCGGGGCGGCTTTTCTGTTGTGGTATGCCAGCGTTGCGCTGCGCCGGGCGCTTGCGCCGCAGGTGATGGAGGTTGGGGTCGGCAGTGAGGGTTCAGCCCAGACGCTGCGCGCCGCGATCCTGACGTGCCTCGCATTCACGTTCCTCAACCCGCATGTCTGGCTGGATACGGTTGTTCTGCTCGGCGCCTTGTCGTCGCGTTGGCATGGCGCGGATCGCGCAGCTTTTGCCGGCGGCGCGATGACAGCGTCTTTCGTGTGGTTCTTCGCCCTCGGTTATGGCGCGCGCCTGTTGGCGCCACTGTTTGCGCGTCCCGCCGCTTGGCGCGTTCTGGACAGCCTGATCGCCCTCGTCATGGCTGGCCTTGCGGTCATGCTGAACTAAGGACAGTAGTTCTGTAATATGTTGATATTGCTTATATAATATCGACATGATTTGCCTGTGCAGGAACTGTGTAGAATAAATTAGGGTTCCGTGCAGATTCTCGTAGTTTGAACATGCCTTGGCATGTGGCAGCGAGGATGGCTTTTGTCCATCCTCGCTGTTTGCGCACGAGGCTCATCGGCTCCGCCCCGGTGCATCGCGCTCCATGCTTTTCTCGTGGGCTTTGACCCGCTTGTCCATTTCTTCGTTCAGCATCACCAATGCCCGTGCATGGCGAAGCCGCTGGGCGTTGGTTGCGTCTTCCGCGATCTCTGCCCGCGCCCTGAGCA
>JBGSWL010000015.1:0-32255 GCA_041752455.1 Roseitalea sp.
TGGCGTGACGACTACAACCATCACCGCCCGCATACGAGCCTCAACGGGCTCACGCCGCGGGAGTTCCTCAACCGGTCAGCAAAGGACCAAACCCTGAACAGAGCTAACTTCTGAACGAGGACAAACCGGGGAGCAGGTCAAACCCCCAAAAGGTCAGACCGGCATCGTTGACCGGGGAGGAAAATGTCAGCGTGAGGGTGCCGGAGTCCAGCCAGTAAATTGGAGCGCTCGGACCGAAGTTGCTGTTTGGTCTCGCCGCTCCCACGTGGGTATAAGTGTACGTCACCCCGTTCGGCAAAGTCCCGGTGCCGGTGCTGCTCGATGCGCTGTAGCCGGACGTGACTACAAATGTTTCGAGATTTGCGGGCTGTCCGGGCAGGACCCTGGTTCCGGCTGGAACAGCATTGGCCCCCTCGACGGTATCCAGAATGCCGTCGTTGTCGTCGTCAATGTCGATGGCATCGTCGACGCCGTCACCATCGGTGTCGGCAATCAGACTAATGGTCGCCGTTGATGTGGCGCTGAGAGGGGTTACGCCGCCGTCGCCATTGCCCAAATCGTTGATCGTTGTGCTGAGTGTGACCGGGCCGATAAGGGTGGCGGGCGGGTTGAAGACCAAGCCATTGGACGCAGCCAGCGTGGCGTTGATGGCCGAGAGTGGCGCGGTAATCGTGATGGTTCCGGTATCGTCACCGGTCACCTGCCCGGCGGTAAGGCCGCCGACGACGCTGGTGTCAATGTCGAGCGTGCCGGAAGCGATGGACAGCGTGACCGTTACATCGCCCGTGGCGCCGTCCGGGTCCGAGAATGACATGCCGGTGATCGGCAATGGCTGCCCCTGCAGGCCGGTGAGCGACGCGGTGATAGCAGCCGGTGCCACGTTGAGCGCGGTGACATCCGGCGCCATATAGTTGGTGAGCAGTTGGCCATTGCCGTCATGGTCAAAGTCGCGCGAGCCGGAACCCGCGGCCGCAGTATAGGTCAACTGCCAGCTCGAAACGCCTGTCCAGCCAAAGGTGACGTTGGAAACGGGAGCACCGGCCTCAGTTTGTGTGCCGCTGGCCGTAATCGCTGTGGCCGTGGAACTCAGCGCAATGTTTGTCGGGCTGTCGACTGTGAAGCTCGACAAGCCGGCCCTCGCCGCGGTGACGGATTCAATCGGTGTGCCGGCAAGGCCATCCAGATCGCTGATGGTAAAGGTGGGATCAGCGACGATTGCGACGGTCTGGTTCGTGCCGCTTTCGAACATCTCCCAACGGATGACCGCTTCCACGCCGGCAGGCATGGTTACGCGCAGATCATTGCCACTGGTGGCAAAGCGGATGAGCCCTGCGCTGGCGCCCGTTGCGGACACAACGGTGGCGCGGATATCGATGGCCTGGCCACCGACGGTGCCGGCATTGACCCACAGGCCCGTGCCGCCGATGCCGACACCGCCAAAACCGCCAACCGGCGCATTCGTGGAAGTGCGCAGGGTAGGCGCGCCGGAGGCCGCAATCGTGGCGGGCGCCAGCAAGCCGTCATAGCCTTCGGCCCGGATGCCATCCGCTTCCACGGTGCCGTTGGTGACTTCGAGGGTCCAGTCGCCGCCAAGCGCCTGCGCGCCCGTGTTGTCGTCAGACGCGGCAATGTCTGCGCCGGTCGCAGACGCCAATGCCGCGACGGCTGCAACGTCCTGGCCGAAATTGCAGCCATAGACGAGGATGTCACCGTTTACGCCCAGCGCACTGCCGATGATGGCAAGATCTGCCGCGTAAGTGGAGCCGATCGAGTTGGTTGTCAAAAGGTCGCTGCCGAGGTGCAACTGGCCGCTTTCACCATGGGTTATCAGGTGAATGGCGGTGAGGCCGGAGTATCCTTGCAGCAGGTTGGCCAGTTCCTGAACGCCCGCCGTTCCGGGGGCTATCTGGATGACAGTGGCACCGGCCGGCAGTTGCGCCAGAATGTCGGCGGCCCCCGGAATGCCCATGTCCACGACGACCACTTCCGTCGAGACAGAGCCGATGATCGAGGCATAGGGCGCATCATTGACCGGCGTCACCGACACGCTGGTGGTGACAGGCGCGCTGTCGAGGCCATGGATGTCCGACACGACGAGTGTGAAGCTGCGCGTTCCAAGGTGCGGCGCGTCTCCATCCACACGGAAGGTTGCATTGGCGAGCAAGACCTGAAGGTCCAGCGCCGATATGGTGCCGGTGGCCGGCGCGATGGTGATCAATCCGTTCGGTTGGTCATGGGAAATGGTCACGTTGCCATTCGAAAGGCCGATGACGAGCTGACCGGCAGTCGAGGTTCCCAGCGGAATTTCGGCTCCGCCAAGCACCAGCACTTCATCGTCGCCATTCAGCACACCGGTGACAGCGATGGTGATTCCGGCGAGGGGCGCGCCGGTTACCGCAACATCCAGTGCCGCAAACAGGGCGGCCGCATTGTCTTCGACGTAATTGGTCGAGAAGTTGTCGCCGCCGCTGCCCGAAGTGTCGCTCGGGTCAAGGCTGACAACCGGCGGCACCGGTGTGACGTCAAGCGTGATGGTCGCTCGGTCGGTGCCACCCTGGCCATCGCTGACCTCGTAGTCGAATGGCGCACTGCCGCCCAGCGAATAGTCCGGACGCACATCCAGCGTGCCATCGCCATTGAGCGTGACCTGCGTTCCGTTCGCGAAGGTGTATGGCGTTCCCACAGTCAGCGGGATGGCGACGGTCGGGTTGGCGGGGTCGAAGACAGCCGATACGGAGAGCGTGTCGCCATCGGCGTCGGTGTCATTGCCGACGGGTGCAACGTTGACAACAGAACCGGCGTTGACCGCCACAGGCCCGTCATTCACGGCAACTGGCGCGTCGTTGACCGGCACGACGGTGATCGTCGAAACCGCAGGCGCACTGACATTGCCCGCCGTATCAGTCGCGGTGAAGGTGAACACCCGATCGCCCGCGGTCGGTGCTTCTGCGGTATTGGCGTAGGTCATGGTCCGCAGAATGGACTGCACGGTCGTATCGGTAAGCAAGTTGCCGTTGTTGTGGAAAAGGAAAGAGCGGGTCGAGGCAATGTAGCTGATGCTGACGCCGGAGACCGTCGCGCCCTTGTCGGCATTCAGCGGAAAGGTCTGGCCGCCGATGGAAACGATCTCGTTCGCGCCGTTAGGCGCAGGGCTGGCCATCACGATGACGACGCCAGTCAGGTCAGCCTCACCTTGCGCGGTCAAACCTGCTGCCGCGCTCGAGAGCATCGGAATTGCCGCGTCACCTTCTGTATAGGTGGCGGCATAGTCGTGGCTCGTATCGGCAACCGTTGCGGCCGAGTTGAGATCAATGATCGGCGTCGCGTTGTCGCGGAAGTCGAGATCAGACCTCAGTGGCACAGCCCCGGTACCATCCGCGGCCGTGTCGTTGTCGGTGTCGGCGAGATTGAACGTCGTGCCGGTCAGGTTCTCGTCGTTGACGTCGAAGCCATCATTGACATTCCCGCCTTCGAAGATGTCGAGAAGGCCGTCCATGTCCGTATCGGTCGTGGACGTGATCGTCGGCGGCGCCCCGTCGCCGCGCTCGGCGATGTCGTTGGCACCGACGCCGTCGCTGTTTGCGTCCAGGAAGTCAGGCCGTGAATCACGGTCAGTATCGACTGGAATAATGCCTTGGCCGACCGTAGGCGTCGCCGCAGCTGAACCGGCCGCTAGCGCTGCGCCGCGCACATCGTAAGTGTCGTCGAGACCGTCATGGTTGATGTCCATGATCGCGGCGCCAATTCCGGAAGGTGCCGTGTATACAGTCGTCGATTGCCCTTCAACGTTGTCAGTAATACCGTCATTGTCGCTGTCGATGTCCAGATAGTTGGGTAAGCTGTCGCCGTCTTGGTCCGATCCGCCGTATTGCACGACTGTACGCCGCGTGGCGATGCTCATGGCGTCTCCAGAACCAGTACTGGTTGTGATGGCTATATTGAAGCCGCTGATCATCGTTCCGTTGACACCCTCGATCCACAATGACGTCGAAGCGAAAGACGTGGACAAAAGGTCAAATTGGAATGTGTCGCTGTCGACTGAGATCGGACCGGTCAGCGTGGTGGCTGCTGCGGACTGATTGACGCGGACATTAAACATGGAGGTATTAGTGATCGGGTTGCCTGCGAGATCGTACACCGTCAGGTTGAATACAAAGTGGTCGCCATCTATGTCCCGTATTTCGAACGAAGTCGAATTGACCGCCCCGGATACTGTATTGGTCTGGTCTATATTCGCGTAGCGGTAATCAATTGTGCCAAGATTGCCGTTTATCCCCCCGAAGGCGGTGAATGTCATGAATGGGCCGCCACCGGACGCGCCTCTCACGCCTGTGAACGATATGGTTCCAACCGACGAAGGACCTGACGCAAAGCTGCCGCCGGTCGCCGTACCCGACTTTGACACGAAATCGCTCGGCGCGAGCGAGATTGTCGGCGTCAAGCTTTGTTCGCCAACCGTCGCAATAATGTTTAACCCTTCGACAGTGTCGAGTATCCCGTCGTTGTCGTCGTCCACGTCAGTGGCGTTGGCGACGCCGTCGCCGTCGGTGTCGCGGCTGAGCGTTACGGTTGCGGTCGATGTACCGCCTTGGCTGTCAGAGACCTGATAGGTGAAGGTCTCGGTGTCATTCCCGCCGGGACCCATGACGACGCCAAGGGTGCCGTCCGCATTGCGCGTGACAACTGTGCCGGAGGAAAGCGTCACGCTGCTGCCGATGGTCGCAAGTGCGCTGCCGTCGACCTGTGAAATGAAGAGCACGTCGCCCTCGGCATCCGTGTCATTGCCGAGGACAGCAATGGAAGCCGAGACGCCCGGTTGCACGATGAACGAGTCGTTGTTCGCCACCGGCGGCAGGTTGATGCCGATGGTGGCGGCGCTGGCAAAGCCCTCGATGCCGAGTTCATTTGTCACCGCAAAATTGACTGTCCGGGCCGCCATGCTGGTGCTGCTCGTGGTGAAGCCGAGCGTCTGAAGGGCAAGGTCGAAAGTGGATTCTGCAACGGCTGACCCGGTCACACAGAGCACGATCTGGGTGGCCGTCTGTGATACGATCTGGATGCCGACGGGAAGCGCGCCCGCATTCACGGTCAGGCTGTCGCCGGCTTGCGCATTGGCGAGCGTCGCGCGCACCTGCAGGATGTCGCCGGTGACGTTGGCAATGTGGGCGTCCGTGTCAACAACCGGAATCGTCAGGCCGCTACCGGCCGGATATTCGGTGTTGTAGGCGCTGCCGGTTGCGCCGGAGGAATCATCGGCGTCGAGATCGATCGAAGCCTCGCTCGAGAAGGCAATGTGGTATGACCAATTTTCCGCCGTCGTGATCGTGCCAAGCGTGAACTGGACGGCAACGCCGTTGTCGGTGGCTGGGTTGGTGTCCCAGCCGTTGTCGATGTCGCCGCCATTGTTGATGCCATTTCCATAGATGCTGGCGGAATCGTACTGGCCGGAGAACCAGTGATCGAACTCGCGGCTGCCCTGAGCCTCTGCGATGCCGACAAAGCTGTCATTGGGGCCACCCGGATCCTTGCGAACCGCGACCAGCGTGGGGTCGCCGGTCGTGTTGTTCGTCTGCGCCAGGTTCTGGGGGAGAGAGAAAGCCGGGCCGTTGTCGCCGCCGGACAGGAATGTATCGATGGTATGGTAGAGCTTGATGACCTGGGTGTTGCCGGGCGGCGGCGTCACGGTCATGTCGAGCGTCATGTAACCGTCCGGCGCGGAATAGCTGGTCACCACGACCAACTGGTAGTCGGAGAGCGGGTTGTAGCTGCCGTTGTTGTTGGCGTCATAGTAAAGGGTGGTCGTGACCCGGAACGGATCATCCTGGGTTCCGCTGCCCGTGATCGTCTGGCCAGCTTCACGGAATGTCGCATCGGTCGAGGCCACGCCGGGTCCGTTTGCCGGACCGGAATAGGGGTTGGTATTGTTCCGATCGGTTGCCGGACCGACAACGGTATTTCCCACGGCCATGTAGATGCCGTTGAAAATCAACGTATTGTCGTCATTGAACCCGGGGGCGTAAAGCTGTGTCACTCCCCGGTAGTCGATCTGGTACTGGCCGTTTGAAATCACATGGATGCGCAAGCCATCCGAACCGTCAGCCGCTGTCCCGCCGGTCGGATTGATCACGGTCTTCGTCAGCAGTCCGTCCCACTCGCCGACGGCGAGGATCCCGGTCTCGACCTCACCGACAGTCTGCTCCAGATCCCAGTCACCACCCAACGTCGAGGCGCCTGTCGGATCGTCCGATGCGGCGATGTCGGCACCGGTGATACCGCCGAGGATCATCGCCGCTTCGAGGCCCTCGTCACCACCGGCAAAGTCACAGCCGTAGATCAGGATGTCGCCATCGGCGGTAAGCGCCTGGCCAATCATGGTCAATGCGCCGAGGTGCCGGTCCTGCATCGACGTGGCATCGAGCACGCCATTGCCGAGGAAAAGTTGGCCCTGCTCGCCGTGCGAGATGATGTGGATGGCCGAAATATCGCGGCGCCCGTCGAGCGCGGCGGCCAGTTGCGCGACGCCGTCGCTGCCCGCATCGAGCCGGATGATGTCCGCGCCGCCTGGGAGCGCTGCCACAATCGCCTGCGGGTCGGCAACGCCTGCGTCCAGCACATAGATTTCGGTTGGTTCGGAAACCGGGTCCGGCATCGGAGCCGAGAGTGCCGCAAAGAGCACGGCATCGACGGCCTCACTTTGCGCCTGTGCCTCGTCCCAAGAAGCCAAGGTCGCATCATCAGCAGTGCCGGCCGATGCCATATGATCAAAGGTCGCATCCAGCGCCGCATCGAGAAGGATCCGCGGCTCCAGCGCCCGGATCAACATATCGCTCACCGGGTGACCGCTACGACCGGTTTCGTTTGCCGCAGCGCCCCGTCCCCGACCGCGCAGACCCTTGGCCTTGCGGCCATCCCCTTTGGCAACCATGCCCAATTCCCTCTTGGCGTGTAGTTTGCAAAACTACTATCACAGGTTGAATGTTAAGCAAGAGTTAACGCGTGTGCCTTTGCGTCAAATCTATCAAAGGTTGCAGGAAGACCGATCGGTCGAATATTTGATTTCGGTCGGCTTTTCAGAGACTTGACGGTGAACGATGATCTGCGCAGCTCTCATAGGCCACGGATTCGTGACGAAATGGACACACGAGAGTGCACCGCGGCGGCCGACAATCGGAGCCTTCCATAACTTTTTGATCGCAGGTGATTCGCGTCATGCGTGCAGGCTGCCCGTCGTTCGGAGCCACGCGGCCCCTTGCGGCATTCGGCGTTTCCCGCCATCTTCCGTTTACGCAAACGTCAAGCCACATCCTGCAGCGAGATCCTGATGCCACTTCCCGAAACGCTCACCGCGCATCTGCGCATTCCGGTGGTTGCATCACCGATGTTCATCATCTCGCATCCGCCGCTTGTCATCGAGCAGTGCAAGGCAGGGGTGATCGGCTCGTTCCCGGCACTCAATGCGCGCCCCGAAGCGCAACTCGACGAGTGGCTTGCCGAGATCACCGAAACGCTGGCCGCCCATGATGCGGCGCATCCGGGGCGCAAATCCGCGCCGTTCGCGGTCAACCAGATCGTACACCCGTCCAACAAGCGGCTCGAGCACGACCTGACCATGTGCGTGAAATACAAGGTGCCGCTGGTGATCACGTCGCTGGGCGCGGTGCCGGAGGTCAATCAGGCGATCCACTCCTACGGCGGCATCGTGCTGCATGATGTCATCAACAACCGCCATGCCAATTCGGCGATCCGCAAGGGTGCGGACGGCTTGATCGCCGTTGCCACCGGCGCCGGCGGTCATGCGGGCCGGCTTTCACCCTTCGCGCTGATCCAGGAGATCCGTGAGTGGTTTGACGGGCCGCTGCTGCTTTCAGGGGCAATCGCCAATGGTGGGGCGGTGCTTGCGGCGCAGGCGATGGGGGCCGACATGGCCTATATCGGAACGCCGTTCATCGCGACGGATGAAGCGCGCGCGGTCGATGACTACAAGCAGATGATCGTGGATTCGTCTGGCGGCGACATCGTCTATTCGAACTATTTCACCGGCGTGCACGGCAACTATCTGCGCGGCTCGATCGAGCGGGCCGGCATGGACCCGGACAACCTGCCGGAAGCGGACCCTTCGAAAATGGATTTCGGCGCCGCATCGGAGCCGGGCGCGAAAGCCTGGAAGGACATCTGGGGCGCCGGTCAGGGCATCGGTGCGGTCAAGGACATCCGGCCGGTCGCAAGCCTCGTCGAGCGCCTTGCCAACGAGTACGAGGCGGCAAAGGCACGCATCTGCAAGGCATGAGGCACACGGCGCTTGATCTTGGCCGCGCGCGTCGCTAAAGCCTCGTCAATCAATTGGTGCCATGTTGCGCCGGTTGCCTCCTCCGGCCCGCCCGGAACAGTGCCGCTTTAGCTCAGGTGGTAGAGCACATCATTCGTAATGATGGGGTCGTCAGTTCGAGTCTGACAAGCGGCACCACTTTTCCAGATCATCTTGTTTGCAGCGTCGGGATCGCCTCGTTCCGCCTGTTCACAACCATTGACGTAAACGTCAATTGAACTTGCTACCCGTCGGGTGTTCTATTATGACGAAAGTATGAAGGCCTGCGGGAGACAGGCCTGTCCGGCAATTGCCGGAGACACATCGCCGAACGGCATCGCACGCGATGCATGCACGACCAAACCGGGAGGAACCTAATGGCCGTCGCTTCTACTTCTCGCGCATCAGACAATGACGGAGCCAGCACAGATACGCGGATCTGGCTGAAGTCCTATCCGGCCGGCGTGCCGGCGGAAATCCCGCCGCTTGCCTACAAGAACCTCAGCGGCCTGTGCGACGAGGCCTTCAAGCGTCACGCATCACGGCCAGCCTTCACCTGCATGGGCAAGACGATGACCTATGCGCAGCTTGATGCCGCATCGGCCGCCTTTGCCGCGCATCTGCAGTCGCTGGGTCTGGAAAAAGGCGACCGCGTCGCGCTGATGATGCCGAACATCCTGCAATACCCGGTCGCGATGGCCGGTGTGCTTCGGGCGGGGCTGACTGTCGTGAACGTCAATCCGCTCTATACGCCGCGCGAACTCGAGCATCAGCTGAACGACAGCGGCGCCAAGGCGATCGTCATCCTTGAAAACTTCGCGATCACGCTGCAGCAGGTTCTGCCCCGCACCCACATCAAGCATGTCATCGTCACCGCCATGGGTGACCTGATGGGGCTGAAGGGTCACATCGTGAACCTTGTCGTGCGCAAGGTGAAGAAGATGGTGCCGGCCTGGTCGATTCCCGGCCACATGGCGTTCAAGTCCGTGCTTGCAGCAGGCCATGGCAAGAAGCCGACCGACCGCGGCGTCGGCCATGGCGACATCGCGTTCCTGCAGTATACCGGCGGCACGACCGGCGTGTCGAAAGGCGCCGCCCTGTCACACGCCAATATCCTGTCCAACCTTTCGCAGAACAATCTCTGGCTTCAAGTGGCGTTTACGGCCAAGGGCAAGCCCGATCAGATCCTGTTTGTCTGCGCGTTGCCGCTTTATCATATCTTTGCTTTGACGGTGAACGCGTTCATGGGCATCGAAGAAGGCGGCCACAACGTCCTCATTCCCAATCCGCGCGACATCCCGGCCTTCGTCAAGGAACTCGGCAAGTACAAGTTCCATGTGTTTCCGGGGCTCAACACGCTGTTCAACGCGCTTCTCAACAATGAGGATTTCCGCAAACTCGACATGTCCTCGCTGATGCTGACGCTCGGCGGCGGCATGGCGGTGCAGAAGCCGGTGGCAGACCGCTGGCATGCCGAGACCGGCTGCCTGATCGCGGAAGGCTACGGCCTGTCCGAAACCTCGCCGGTTGCGACCGCCAACCGGTTCGACGCGACGGAATTCTCAAACACCATCGGCATGCCGCTGCCTTCGACGGACGTCGTGATCCGCGACGACGATGGCAAGGACCTGCCGCTTGGCGAAGTCGGTGAGATCCTGATTCGCGGACCCCAGGTGATGGTCGGCTACTGGAACCGGCAGGACGAGACCGAAAAGGTGATGACGGACGATGGCTTCTTCCGCTCCGGTGACATGGGTTTCATGGACGAGCGCGGCTATGTGAAAATCGTCGACCGCAAGAAGGACATGATCCTCGTCTCGGGCTTCAACGTCTATCCCAACGAGATCGAAGAAGTGGCAGTGTCGATGCCGGGCATTGTCGAAGCCGCAGCGGTCGGTGTTCCGGACGAGCACTCCGGCGAAGCGGTCAAGCTTTTCGTCGTCAAGCGCGACGAGACGATCACTGCCGAGATGGTCAAGGCGCATTGCGCCAAGAGCCTGACCAACTACAAGCGGCCAAAGCATGTCGAATTCCGCAAGGAACTGCCGAAGACCAATGTCGGCAAGATCCTGCGGCGCGAGCTGCGCTGACCGACCCGTCCGCCAACCCTTGCGCATCAGCGCCGGGGTTGGCGCTTGCCCTTGATGCCTCTTTCCCTTGACGCGTCTTGCCCTTGACGCGTCTTGCCCTTGACGCACGCTCCGGAGGGGACGACGAACGTCCATCGCGTTGTCACCGGGGCCCGTCATGAACCTCTCCGTCATACTCACCATTGCCGTGGTTGCATTCGGCGGCATCCTGCTGTCGACGCAAGGACCGATCAACGCCACGCTCGGGCGCCTTGCCGGTGATCCTGTCGCGGCCGCAACGATCTCTTTCGGTGTCGGGTTCATCATCCTGACAGCCGTGACGCTGGCGCGCGGTGCCGTGCCCGCCGGATCGACCCTTGCTGCCATGCCGTGGTGGACCTGGATCGGCGGGGCGCTTGGTGCTTACTATGTCCTTGCGATCCTTTGGGCCGTGCCGCGCATCGGCGTCCTGACCGTGGTGATGGCGACCGTGTTCGGCCAATTGGTCGCTGCGGTCGTGCTCGATGCGCTCGGCGCCTTTGGCATTCCGGTTCAGCCGGTGACAGTCCAGCGGCTTGCCGGCGTCGGACTGGTGCTGGCCGGGTTGGTCCTGTCACGCTTGTGACGGCGGGAGACGTCCCTTGTCTGCACAATCTTTCAATCGATTGAAATCGAACCTTCAAGCTGTAGCATTTCCCTGCTATCGATGAGTGAACTCACCGCGGAGCCGCATAATGACCTCGAAAAGCCAACTCGTTGATGCCCTGATCACCCATGCGCGCGAACACGCGCCGCGCGACATGCGGGCTGCCTTTGCCGGCGATCCGGAACGGTTCACGCGCCATTCGGCGCGGCTTGGCACAGTGCTGCTCGACTGGTCCAAGTGCCGGGTCGACGAAACAACGCTCAACCTTCTTGAACAGCTTGCGGATGCAAGTGATGTGGCCGGACGCCGCAACGCCATGTTCGCCGGCGAGCGGATCAACATCACCGAAGATCGCGCCGTGCTGCACACGGCCCTGCGCAATCGCTCCGGAACACCCGTGATGCTGGACGGCGAAGACGTGATGCCGAGCGTCCAGGGCGTCCTGGAAGCGATGCGGCTGTTCACCGGTCGCGTGCGCGCCGGAACAACGCGTGGCTATACAGGCAAGGCGTTTACCGATGTCGTCAACATCGGCATTGGCGGCTCGGACCTCGGACCGGCCATGGCCGTCAAGGCGCTCGCGCCACTGCATGACGGACCGCGTTGCCACTTCGTGTCCAATGTCGACGGTGCCGACATGACCGACACGCTGGCAAGGCTGGACCCGGAGACAACGCTTTTCATCATCGCTTCCAAGACCTTCACCACAATCGAGACGATGACAAATGCGCAGACCGCCCGGCGCTGGCTGGCCGCAGCACTCAGCGAGCGCGCCGTCGGCGACCATTTCTGCGCGGTCTCCACGGCGCTCGACAAGGTTGCCGCCTTCGGCATCGCCGAAGATCGCATCTTCGGCTTCTGGGATTGGGTCGGCGGGCGCTACTCGCTGTGGGGCGCGATCGGCCTGCCGATCATGATGGCTGTCGGCGCGGATGACTTCGCAAGGTTCCTAGACGGCGCTCATGAGGTCGACACGCATTTCAGCACTGCACCGATGCGCGAGAACCTGCCAATGATGCTCGGACTGATCGGCTGGTGGCACCGTGTCGCCTGCGGCCATGCCAGCCGCGCCGTCATTCCCTATGACCAGCGGTTGGCGCGCCTGCCCGCATACCTGCAACAACTCGACATGGAATCGAACGGCAAGGGCGCGACGCTTGATGGCAAGGCAGCGGCGATCACCGGTCCGGTCGTCTGGGGCGAGCCGGGCACCAATGGCCAGCATGCGTTTTTCCAGCTGCTGCATCAGGGCACAGATGTCGTGCCGGTCGAGTTTCTCGTCGCAGCCAATGCGCACGAAACCGATCCGGCGATGGCCGAGCATCACGAACTCCTGCTCGCCAACTGCCTTGCCCAATCGGAAGCGCTGATGCGTGGCCGCACGCTTGCCGAAGCGCGCGAGCAACTGATCGCCAAGGGGATGAGCGAGCCAATGGCCGACTACCTCGCCCCGCACCGGGTGTTTCCCGGCAATCGTCCATCGCTGACAATCGCATACGACCGGCTCGATGCGAAGATGCTCGGCCGGTTGATCGCGCTTTACGAGCACCGGGTGTTTGTCGAGGCGCAGCTCTTCAACATCAATGCGTTCGACCAGTGGGGCGTGGAATTGGGCAAGGAACTGGCCACGGCCCTTCTGCCAGTGGTGCAGTCTGGCACCGGGGCCGAGGCGCGCGATGCTTCCACCGCAGGTCTGGTTGCGCATCTGCGCACGCTGCGCGCTGGCTGAGAACATTCAGTCGCAGGCGGGAATGTCAGCAGCGCTTTTGCCTGCCGCCTTCAGCATGACCTGCAGGTCCACCGGTCGGTTGAGCGGATAGAAATCTTCGGCCTGATCGGTCTGGATCCAGGTGGAGACCGGCAGCGGGCTATCGGTGAGCGGACCGGCAACGCAGCCTGTTGCGCCGAGTGACACCTGACCTTTGCCTCTGTATCCTTCCTGCTGCCATGCCTTAATGCGACGCTGGATAGCCGCGAAGCGGGATGCATCCTCCGGCGCAAGGAAAGCGACCTGAATGCGCGAACCGCTGCCCGGCTCGTTCGGAATGCCCGGTGTCGCTGCCGGTTCGTCGATGACGATCGGCATGGTTTCCTCGATCAGGCTGTGGGCGGCATCATGGCCATCGTAACGTATGGAGAAACGAATATCGCCGGTGCGCACGCGCAGCGCTTCCGGCGTCACAACAGCGAACCGCAGGGCGGCTGCATCGGCTTCCAGCGGCGAGATGCGTGACAGTTTTGCGTAGGACGAAGGCGGGACCGAGAGACAGGCCGACAAGGGAAAAACAGCCAGCAAAGCCAAGGCCTTGGCGAAGGGACGGTTGAGCACGAGCAACTCCATGATTCACTCTTTACGAGATCGAATTATTGTTTTACATTAATTTATGCAAGCAAAATTTTATGGAGATTACGAATGACGGACGTTGAAGCGGCAAAACTGGTTCGGGTGAGCCGGCGCATGCGGTGGCTTTGCCTTGCCATGCTTCCACTGATCGCTGGCGTTGGCGCTTGGGCCGTTCACGGCTTTGCCACCAACCCTGCCGGCGTCGCGGCACTGGTCTTTCCCGAGGCGGACGTCACGTCGATGTTCGTGGCGCCGTGGCAACGGGCAACGCTTGCGATTGTCGCCATCGTGCACCTGTTGTTCTTTGCCGCTGCGTTCCTGGCTCTGGCCGAAATGTTCGGGCGCTTTGCCCGGCACGACTACCTGTCGGCCCACACTGCCCTGCATCTGCGCAAGGCCGGCGTCTGGTTCGTCGCGTCGGCTGCCTTCGGGGTCTTCAGCCGGACTGCAAGCGTCCTCCTGCTCACCATCGGCAATCCTGCAGGCGCGCGGCAGGTCACAATCGGCCTCACCTCGGACCAGTTGTTCCCGCTGGTCCTTGCCGGCGTTTTGTTTGCCGTCGGCCACATCCTGTCGGCAGCCGCGCAGATCCAGGAAGAAAACCGGGGCTTTGTCTGATGGCCATCGTCGTCAATCTCGACGTCATGCTGGCGCGTCGCAAGATGCGATCCAAGGAACTGGCGGAGCGTATCGGCATCACCGAGCAGAATGTTTCGCTGCTCAAATCGGGCAAAGTGCGCGGTGTCCGGTTCGATACGCTGGAGAAAATCTGCCAAGTGCTCGACTGTCAGCCCGGAGACATCATGGAGTATGTGCCGGACAAGGTTTGAGCCAGGCTGCCCAATCCCGGTTTTCTGGCTGAAAGGCAGGGGCGATCTGTGTCCTTGCTGCAATTGCAATTGCGACCAAAACACGGCATGGCGCATCCAGCGAGAAGCGCCACCGGCTTGTTCCCATGCAAGGCCGCGACCATCTTCATGGCACAACAACACCAATTTCCGGGCTCCCTGCATGTTCAAAGCGATTGCCGATACCTACCGCCGCCTTGAAACGGGCAAGGTGGGCGACTTTGGCACCAGCATCGCGACGCCCGCCAAGCGGCGTTGGAGCCTTGTGCATTTCCACCTGTTCGATCACGCGATCCTGCGCGGCTTCTGGACCAATACGGCAGAAGTTGCGCCCGGCGTCTGGCGCGCCAACCAGCCATCACCTGCGCGCATTGCCCGCTATCGCGCCATGGGGATAGGCACGATCATCAATCTGCGCGGTGTGTCGCGGATGAGCTACTATCTTCTGGAAAAGCAGGCGTGCATCGAAAACGGCATCGCGCTGGAAACAGTGACGTTGTTTTCGCGCGATATTGCCAAGCGCAAGGACTATCTGGCGCTGCTTGACCTCTTCGACACGCTGGAAAAACCGTTCCTGTTTCACTGCAAGTCGGGCGCCGACCGGGCCGGGCTTGCGGCAGCGCTCTACCTGCTTCATACGCAGAATGTGCCTGTGGCCGTCGCGCGCAAGCAACTGAGCGTGCGTTATCTGCATATCCGGTGGTCGCTGACCGGCATTCTCGACCATATGCTCGACGTTTATGAGTCCGACACGGCGCGCCTTGGCCCGATTCCTGTGCGCACCTGGCTGGAGCACCATTTCGACGAGAACGCGATCAAACGCAGCTTTTTGACCCTGCGCTCGAAGAAGCCGGCGCCCTCACGATAGACGAAGGGTTTTCCCGTCTGCGCCGAAGAGGTGCAGCACGTGCTTTTCCGCCGTCAGATGGATGGATGAGCCGCGCGAAATTGCATCTTGGGTGCCCGGAAGCTTGGCAAGGAAGTGCTCCGGGTGACCGTCGATATTGATGTAGACGAGCGTCACTTCACCGAGCTTTTCGACGATGTCGACCGTTCCGGTGATGATCCCCGATGCGGCATCTGCCGCAATGCGGAGGTCTTCCGGACGCACACCCAGCTTGACTGCCGTCCCTTGCAGTGCGGCGTCGCCACCAAACGGCAGGGTCGCCTCCGAACCTTGGGCTAGCTTGACCTTGATCGCTTCGCCATCTGCGGAAGTGACGGTGGCATCAAGGATGTTCATAGCCGGAGACCCGATGAACTGGGCCACAAACAGGTTTGCCGGGCTGTGGTACAGTTCCATCGGTGAGCCGACCTGCTCGACATAGCCGGCGCGGAGCACGACGATACGGTCGGCCAGCGTCATCGCTTCGACCTGGTCGTGGGTGACGTAGATCATCGTCGTATCGGGCATCTGTTCATTGAGCTTGGCAATTTCGATGCGGGTTGCCACACGCAGCGCCGCATCGAGGTTCGACAAGGGCTCATCGAACAGGAACACCTTGGGCTCGCGGCAGATGGCCCGGCCGATGGCGACGCGCTGGCGCTGCCCGCCGGAAAGCGCCTTCGGCAGGCGATCGAGATAGGGCTCCAACTGCAGGATCGTTGACGCGGCTTTCACGCGCTCGTCGATTTCGGCCTTGGACTTTCCGGCCAGACGCATGCCGAAGGCCATGTTGTCGTAGACGGTCATGTGCGGATAAAGCGCGTAGCTCTGGAACACCATGGCAATGCCGCGCTGCGACGGCGGCACATCGTTGACGACCATGCCATCGATTTCCAACGTGCCGCTGGTGATCGCCTCCAAGCCGGCAATGGTGCGCAGGAGCGTGGATTTTCCGCAGCCGGAGGGGCCGACGAAAACGATGAACTCACCGGAAGCTATGTCCAGATCGATGCCATGCAAGATTTCGACATGGCCGTAGGCCTTGACGACCTTCGTCAACTTCAGGTTTGCCATCGCGTCCTCCCCTGCCCGGCTTGCTCGTGATGTGCAGCGGGTCTTTTTTCGTTATGCCCGTCAAACGCGCCGCTGGCCAAACCACGCGCCATAGGCATCCAGCGACAACACGTCGCCATTGCGTGAGCCACCAGTGTGCGGATCACCGGCGAGTGCCTCCCAGCCGTCGCCGTTGATACGGTGGGTACGTTCGCTCCCTGCGGTGTTGATGACAACCAGAATTTCCGTTTTTCCATACGAGCGGGTAAACGCGGCGACGTCCGGATCGCTGTCGACAAAGGAAAGGCTGCCCTTGGCAAAGGCCGGCTGCGACCGGCGCATCGCGAGCATGGCGCGGTAATGTTCAAGCAGTGAGCCGTCGATACCATTCTGCAGCGAGACCGCCGAAGTCAGATGCTCATAGGAAACCGGCAGCCACGGCTTTTCGGCCGTCGAGAAGCCGCCATTAGGCTCGTTGTGGCTCCAGACCATTGGCGTGCGGCAGCCGTCGCGCCCCTTGAACGTTGGCCAGAACTGGATGCCGTAAGGGTCCTGCAGGTCCTCGAAGTCGAGTACGGCTTCTGTCAGGCCGAGTTCCTCACCCTGGTAAATGCAGACCGAGCCGCGCAGCGTCAGGATCATCGTCGCCGCCATTTTGAGGAAGCCCGCGCGATCCGCCACACGGTCGGCCCAGCGGGATGCATGGCGCACCACGTCATGGTTGGAGAACGCCCAGCAGGACCAGCCATCGGGGGCTGCGGCCTCAAAGGTTCCGACCACATCGCGGACGCGCTGCGCGGTGAGCATCGTCTCGCCGAGGAAATCGAACGAATAGCACATGTGCACCTTGTCATCGCCGGAGGTGTATTCGGCAACGATATCGAGGCCGCGCTGGTCGTCGCCGACTTCGCCGACGGCAGCGGCTGCCGGGTATTCGTCGAGGAGGGCGCGGAAGCGCTTCAGGAACGCAATGTTTTCCGGTCGGCTCTTGTCGTAGACATGGTTCTGCCAAGTATACGGATTGACCGCTGGTGCGGTCGAGGATGCGCGCTGGTCTTCGTCCAGCGGCGGATTGTTCTCCAGTCCCTGCGAGTGGACGTAGAAGTTGATCGTGTCGAGGCGGAAACCATCGACGCCGCGATCCAGCCAGAACCGGACTTCCTCGAGCAGCGCATCCTGCACGGCCATGCAATGGAAGTTCAGGTCCGGCTGAGAACGCAGGAAGTTGTGCAGATAGTACTGGCGCCGCGTCGTGTCCCACTCCCAGGCAGAGCCACCAAAAATCGACAGCCAGTTGTTCGGCGGCGTGCCGTCCGGCTTGGCGTCAGCCCAGACATACCAGTCGGCGCGGGCATTGGTCTTCGATGACCGGCTTTCGATGAACCAGGCATGGCGGTCCGAAGAATGCGACAGAACCTGGTCGATCATCACCTTGAGGCCAAGCCGGTGGGCCTCGGCAATCATTGCATCAAAGTCGGCCATGGTGCCGAACATCGGATCGACAGCGCGGTAATCCGAGACGTCGTAGCCGAAATCCAGCATCGGCGAGGCAAAGAACGGCGAAAGCCAGATCGCATCGACACCAAGGGATGCAATATAGGGCAGGCGCTGGGTGACGCCGCGCAGATCGCCGATGCCGTCGCCGTTGGTATCCTGAAACGAGCGCGGGTAGATCTGGTAGATCACCGCGCCGCGCCACCAATCGCGGTCGGTTTCGTGGGCGGTGACAAGACCGGGCGCGCGGTCTGTCGGCACATCGTGAGACACGTTCATGGGGTCGGGGCTTTCCTTATTTGACGGAACCGGCCAGCAAGCCGCGAACCAGATAGCGCTGCATGGCAAAGAAGACGACGAGCGGCACGGCGATCGAGACAAAGGCTGCGGTTGCCAGAATTTCCCAGTTGCCGCCCCGGGTTCCCAGCAGTTCGACGATCTGATTGGTCATGACGGTGGTGGACCCGGTCGAATCGATCAGGAACACCTTGGCGACAAGCAGGTCGTTCCAAGTCCACAGGAACTGGAAAATGGCAAAGGAGGCTAGCGCCGGAAACGACAGCGGAAGGACGATCCGCGTGAAGATCTGGAAATCGGTCGCGCCATCGACGCGGGCGTTCTCGATGATGTCGCGCGGCAGGCCGATCATGTAGTTACGCAGGAGGTAGATCGCGAGCGGCAGGCCGAAACCGGTATGCGCCAGCCAGACGCCGAGATAGCCTTTGCCGATGCCGATGTTGTTATGCAGTTGCAGCAGCGGGATGAGCGCGAGTTGCAACGGCACGACCAGCAGGCCGACCACGGCCGCAACCAGCAACGCACGGCCCGGAAACTGCATCCATGCCAGTGCATAGGCGGCAAAAGCAGCAATCAGGATCGGGATGATCGTTGCCGGAATGGTGACCGTCAGCGTGTTGAAGAACGCCTTGGCCATGTTGTCCTGGCCGCCTCCGGAGAACAGGACAGTGCCGTAATTGCCGACGGTGAACTCCGGCGGAAGCTTTGCCGTCACGAACACCCGCTGACCGCGTTGGCCTGGTTCTTCAAGGCTGGTGTAGACGTAACTGCCGTCGGCATTCAGCAGCAGGGTCTCACCGTCGCCGAACGTCGCCGTCTCGCCAACGGCATAGGCGCCGATTTCGCGCGAGGAAATGCCGAATGCGGTGATGGTCACCGACCCGATTGCCGCGTCGCCGTCGGACAAGAGATTGCCCTCGATGACATAGCGGTCGCCGTCGCGGCGGGCCGGCTCGCCTGCCCCGGTGCGCAACTGGATAGTCTGCTCCGTGGTGGTCATCGCGTTCCACCAGCCGGATGCATAGATCTGGTCGGCGGTGCGGAAGGAGGAGACCAGCAATCCGGCCGTCGGAAAAAGCCAAAGCAGGACCAGAAGCGCCACCGAAAGGTGAACCGCCCAGATGAGAGCGGGTTGTCCGCCAGCCGATCTGACCATCAGCGCATCTCCCTGCGGGCGTTGACGACATTCCACACGAGGATCGGGGTCACCAGCAACATGATCACCATCGCCGAGGCAGAGCCTACGCCCCAATCATTGGCGCGGAACATCTTGTCGTACATATAGTTGGCGAGCACCTGCGTCTCCCACTGGCCGTTGGTCATGGCAAACACGATGTCGAAGACCTTCAGGACCGTGATGGTGATGGTTGTCCACACGACGACAATCGTGCCGGTGATCTGGGGCACCTTGATGCGGAAGAAAATGGCGAACGGACCTGCGCCATCGATCACCGCCGCCTCGATGGTTTCCTCGGGAATGCCGCGCAGCGCCGCGGACAGGATCACCATGGCAAAACCTGTCTGGATCCAGATCAGCACCACCATCAGGAAGAAATTGTTCCAGAATGGCAGCGTCAGCCATTGCTGGGGCTCGCCGTAGACGAGCCGGACGGTCCAGACATCGAGCAGCGACGACAGCGACGTCCAGACAAGGAACAGCGCACCGGCTGCCGCCATCGCGCGCAGCACCGAGACGGCAAGACCGGACGGCTGACGCGCAGCCCAGAGCGGTCTGACGATGAGAAAACCGACATAGGCGACAAGGGCAGCAAACCCGGCGAGGATGATCGAGGGCAGAAGTTTCAGGACAAACAACGAGCCGAAGCCGCCGTCGAACTGCATCCAGACGGCGTTCAGGACGCCGATCTGCGCCGTATCGGCGGGGCGGGCGTCATAGATGAGCTTGAAGATGACCGAAGCGCCGACAAACGAGATCGCCATAGGCATGAAGATCAGTGATTTGGCGAAATTGCCCCAGCCGATGCGATCCGTCAGTTGCGCGACGATCAGGCCGGCGGCGGTCGATGCGGCAGGGACAACGATCAACCACAGCATGTTGTTGCGGATGGCTTCCCAGAACTTCGGCTCGTCGAGCATCTGGCGATAGTTGGCAAGGCCGACAAACGCGCCATCCTGGCTGCGGTCTGTCAGCGAAAGCCAAAGCGTCGCGAACACCGGATAGCCGAGGTAAAGGCCCAGCGCGAGAATTGCCGGAGCAAGGAACAACCACGGGCGGATCTGGTTGGCGCGGTTGATGTTGGCACCCGCGTTCGGACCAGTCGGCGGAAAAATGACACGGTCGAGAACGATGTTTGACAAATAGAAATAGGCAACACAGCCGCCGACGCCGGCGGCGATCGTCATCAGTCCCAAGAGTGCCGGATTCATGGTGCCCTCCGCAATGAGAAGCGAGTGCCCCGCGCGACGTAGTTTTTGCGGGGACTGCCGAAGGCGATTACGCCTCCGGCACTGTTTTGTGGCTGGCTTCCGCTTACTTCAGCGCGTCCCAGGAGGCCTGGATCTCGTCGGCTACAACCTTGGCATCCTTGCCGCCGGTGTAGTCGACCATGCCGGTCCAGAAAGAGCCTGCGCCGACGCCGCCCGGCATCAGATCCGACCCGTCAAAGCGGAATGTCGTCGCGTTGACGAGGATATCGGCCTGACCGCGCAAGGCGTCATTCAGGTAGGTTTCCGGGTTGACCGACTTGAGCGGTGTCAGGAAGCCCGACTGTGCGCCGAAGACTTCATGGGCGATCGGCAGCTGGAAGAACTTCATCAGTTCGTTGGTGGCGTCCGAAGGCGTGGTGATTGCCATCAGCGTGCCGCCGCCAAGCACCGGCTTGCCGAGATCCTTGTCGGCGAAGGCCGGCATGTAAAAGAAGTCGACGTCGGTGCCGAACTCGATGCCCTCCGGGAAGAAGGCCGGAACGAACGAAGCCTGACGATGCATGTAGCACTGCGCCGGCGAGGCAAACATGCCCTTGGGCGAGTCGCGGAAGTCGGTCGTTGCGACAGCGCCGGCGCCGCCGGACACATAGGCATCGTTGCGCGCGAACCAGCCGAATTCCTCGATGGCGGCGATGACACGCTCGTCATTGAAAGGGATCTCGTTCTTGGTCCACTGGTCATAGACATCGGCCGGCACGGTGCGCAGCATCATGTCTTCGACCCAGTCGGTCGCCGGCCAGCCGGTGGCAGCACCGGAGCCGAGGCCGATGCACCACGGCGTCGTGCCGTCTGCAGCGATCTTCTCGGTCAACGCCTTGAGGTCTTCCATGGTCTCCGGCACTTCGTAACCAGCGTCCTCGAAGTTTTCCGGCACGTACCAGACGAGCGACTTGACGTTGACGTTGTAGAAGAAGCCGTAGAGTTGGTCAGCGCCGTCCTTGTCCTTGTAGGTGCCAAGGTTGACCCAGCTTTCACCGGCGCCGTAATTTTCCTTGACCCAATCGCCCGTGCCGGCAGGCAGCGGATGCAGAAGGCCGCGCTTTGCCAGATCGGCGGCAAGACCCGGCTGCGGAAAGACTGCGACGTTGGGGGCAGAGCCTGCTTCCGCATCGATGACGATCTGCTGCTCGAAGGAGTCCGAGCCGGTATAGATCACTTCAGCGCCGGTTGCGGCGGCAAAGTAGGCAACCACGGAACGGAAGGCATCGTCTTCCGGCTGGAGCCACGGGCCTGCGATCGTGACCTGCTGGCCCTTCAGATCCGGTGCGCTCTGCGCCCAAGCGTTGTAGCTGTCCCATGAGAACTTGCCTTCGCCGACCGGAAACTTCAGGTCTTGAGCGTTGGCGGATGCGGCGGAAAGAGCAAGCGCAGCGACGCCTGCCAAAAACATGGTCTTCATCAGTGATCCTCCCGGAGATCGGTTTGCGTTTCGCCTCCTTGCGAAACAAGCGTGGCGCCCGGCATCCCGATCAACAAGGTTCATCGAGCCCAAAGCGCTTTGGCTTTGGCGACTTTCGTCTTGCGCCCGAAGAGAGTCAAGCGGATTCATGGGCGCGCATTGACCCGTTTCGCCACCGGAACGGGCAAAAAATGCGATGTTGCACACCAGACCACAAATGCTGATTATGCGCAGCCCAAAGCCCTTTGAATTGCAGGGGCATGTGCATTGCCGGGGGATTCGTGGCCAATCTTAAAGAACTGGCGGAAATGCTTGGTCTGTCACAGACCACGATCAGCCGGGCGCTGAACGGATATCCGGAGGTTTCCGAGGACACGCGCCAGCGGGTGATTGCCGCCGCCGACCAACACAACTACCGTCCGAACTCCAGCGCCCGCCGGTTGGCCACGGGAAAGGCGCGCACGATCGGCCATGTGGTTCCGATCTCCCACCACGACATGATCAATCCGCACTTTTCCGACTTTATCGCGGGCGCAGGTGCCGTCTATTCGCAGCGCGGCTACGACATGCTGATCACCGTGGTCGAGGCTGCGCGTCAGGCGGACACCTACCGGTCGCTGCACCGCGACCGCCGTGTCGATGGCGTCATCTTGCATGGCCCGGTCGTCAACGACCCGCGCCCCGATCTCCTCGATGAACTCGGCCTGCCCTATGTCGTGCACGGGCGCACGCTGCGCGACGAGACCAGTTACCATTGGGTCGATGTCAACAACTTCCGCTCGTTTCGCCGGGCGACGCGACACCTCCTCGAACTCGGTCACCGGCGCATCGCGCTGATCAACGGGTGGGAGAACATGATGTTCGCACGGCGCCGGCGCGAAGGCTTCGAGGCAGCGCTGGCGGAGGCCGGGCTCACCGCTGACCCTTCGATCATGGTCGCGGATGAAATGATCGACCCCACGGCCTATGCGGCCATGAAGCGGTTCCTCGACAGCCCGTCGCCGCCTACCGCGGTGATGTGCTCGTCGGTTCTCTCGGCACTCGGCGCCCTTCGCGCCATTCGCGAACATCGGCTGGAACCGGGACGCGAAGTATCGGTGATCTGCCACGATGACCGCCTGTCGTTTCTCGATGCCTCGGGCGACGGCCTCGGTCTGACCACAATGCGCTCGGGTATCCGCGAGGCGGGCAGCCACTGTGCCAACATGTTGATCGACCTCATTGAAGGTCGACAGACCGTGCCGCATATCCTGTTGGAGGCAGAACTTGTTGCCGGACGCACGACCGGACCGCCGCCGTCTTGACCGGCTCTGCCCGGACACATCGACCTGTGCCATTGCGCACAGACAGCGATATGCCACCATGCAAGGCTTAATGCGGTCTGCGAAGACCAAACGACGAGCGACTTCGGGAGACACGATCGCACCATGACACTGACCGCCGTCGCCTTTCTTGCCGCACTCCTTTTCAAGCACTTCCTGGCAGATTTCGTATTCCAGACCGACTGGATGAGCGCCAACAAGAGCAATGTCCGCTCGGCTGCGGGCTATGCGCATGCGGGCGTCCACGCGGCGATGAGCGCGCCGGTGCTGCTGCTGTTTGCCGGGCCGGGCCTTGCAGCCGCGCTTCTGGCAGCGGAATTTGTGGCGCATTTCCTGATCGATCTGGCCAAGGCACGCTCGAACGGGATCATCGGCGGGCGCACGTCCACCTGGTTCTGGGCGGCGCTTGGCGCTGATCAATATGCCCACCAGCTGACGTATCTGGCGATGGCGTATGTGGTGCTGGGCGCGGGGTGAGCTCCTGCTCGGCGGTAGGCTTGCAATGTGAAAATCAGAGGTCCGCCCCGGGCGTGTCTCAGTCCGGAGCGGGCATGGCATTTGTGACTATTTCACCTCAGTTGGTGTCAAATCCGCCGAACATGCCGTTGGTGTTTGCAAGGCCTTCGGTCGGGACGGGCTGGATCACGTCCCAGTGTTCGACCATTTTGCCGTCTTCCACCCGGAACAAGTCGTAGAAGGCGTTCGTCGTGCCGTTCCATTGGCCTTCGCTGACGGTAAGCACGAAATTGCCCTCGCCCAGCACCTTGTGGACCTTGGTGTACTGGAACATGTTGTTCTGGGCGGTCAGGGCCTCGACCGCTTCCACGATGCCGCCCAGCCCGTCCTTGATGAACGGGTTGTGCTGGGCGTAGCTGTCCGCGCTGATGTAGTCGGTGATCTTGCCCGGGTTCTTGCCCATCAGCACATCCTCGACCAGCGCGAGGGCCAAGGCCTTGTTTTCCTCGGTCTTGTCCAGATCGGTTATCTCGGTCGGGCCATCGGTTTGGGTTCTGCCGCTGGCGGTTTCCGTCACCAGGGGTTGCAAGGCATCCCAATGTTCCGCGACCTTTCCATTCTCGTCCACGCGGATGATGTCGAAGGACACCAGCGTGTCGGCGCCGAACGGCGCGGCATTGCGCCAGATGTTGTGCATGAAGACATAGTTGCCGTCCTGGAACATGCGGATGTTTTCGGCCGTCGTGCCCGCCTCTTTCAGCACAGGCAGAAGCGCGATGAACGGCTCAAGCCCGCTCGGAATGAAGGGATTGTGCTGGATGTAATCCGCGTTCGCCACCTCGCGTATCGTTTCGACGTCGCCTTGCAGGACCGCGCCAAGAAAGGTGCCCACGGTTTGCTTCGCGGTCCCGTGGCTTTCGGCATGGGCAGCGGTCGAGAGCAAGGAAGCCGCGGCTGCGGCGAGGAGGGTCTTCGTCATGGCAGGGTGTCCTCTTGCAGGTTGATTGTTATGATACCGTTCGGTACAATAAACGGAACGGCCGTGTCAACGATTAAATACCAACCGGTACTAAAATGTCTGATCCCGAACCGCCCGCGCGTGGGCGGCCGCGCACGATAAACAACGATGATGTCCTGGACGCCGCCATGACCGCCTACTGGCGGTCAGACCCTGCCGATGTGTCGATGAATGCGGTCTGCGAACTGGCGGGCGTATCCAAGCCATCGGTGTACCGCGAATTCGGCAGCGAAGACGGGCTGAAACTTGCCGTCTTGGACCGCTATGCCGAAGCGGTGTTGTCTGACATGTTTGTGATTTTGCATGCTGGTAGGGGATTGCGCGAAACGCTCGACGCGCTGGTCGACTTCGCCAGTGCCGACCCGCGCATGGAAACCGGTTGCCTGTTCTACAAGATGCGTGCCGGCAAACACCGGCTCGGGCCGTTGACACGCGCGCGGGTTCAAGAGATCGATGCCACCGGTCAGGCCGCCTACGCCGCCTTCCTGCAATCGCGCCTTGATGCCGGCGAGGCAATCGGCGGCCTGCCTGTTGCGGAAGCAGCACGATATCTCGGCGAGCAGATCGCGCTGGCGATCACGCAGCGCGCCTCGGGCGAGGACCCGGCTCGTGTCCGCTACATGTTGAAGCTGGCCTTGTCCGTGTTCCTGCCAGCCTGAAAAGACACAATCAGGATCATGTCAGAAGGGATGGACGGTTTGCGGACTGGAGAATGGCGCGCCGGTGAGGATAAAACTGGGCACTCGTATGTGATTGTTTCGTCTATATAAATTTTTTGACCCCAACGAAGGGATGCCTTTTTGTACAAACCAACCGCGCACTAGACATCGCAATTTCCGAGTGCGCTTGGGTTTGGTTCTTGTCGTTCGCGAAAGCGACACCTAAAAATGCGGGTAAACCAGCACCGAGAAGTCGCCTCATGGATGTCCACAAATCGTCCCTCCTCGCCGTTTTCGACGCCAAGCAACGGCTAGAAGTGCCGCTGTTTCAGCGCCAATACGTTTGGAGCGAAGACCAGCAGTGGCTGCCCCTCTGGGAAGACATTGAGCGCAAATTCATCGAAACCTTGGAAGGTCGTAAGGATGCGCCGAACCACTTTCTTGGCGCTATGGTCCTGGATCAAAAGCAGACTCCGACCGGGCATGTCGTAGTCCGGCAGGTCATCGACGGTCAGCAGCGGCTTACAACCCTTCAGATTTTCCTCGCCGCCTACCGGGACTTCTGCAAGGAACAGGGCTGCGACGCATTGGCCTCCGAATGCGAAAAATTTGTTTTCAACACAGGCATGATGACTGATCCTGACGTTGATCGGTTCAAGGTCTGGCCAACGCAGTTGGATCGGCGGCAATTCACTGATGTGGTTTCTTCGGGCTCGCGCGAAGAGCTATTGAGGCGTCATCCGCTTCGTCGCAAACCTTATGCTCGCAAGCCCGATCCGCGTCCGCGCATGGTCGAAGCTTATTTGTTCTTTTTTGCACAGCTCAAGGTTTTTTTTCTAGGCGAGGATGGTGAAGCGCCAATCGCGACCGAGTATCCGATTTCCTCGCGGGTGGATGAGTGTTTCCAAACGCTGCGCAATGCGTTGATGGTGGTTGTGATCGATCTCCAGAAAGACGACGATCCGCAGGTTATATTTGAAACTCTTAACGCGCGGGGCGAGCCGCTACTTCCTGCGGACTTGCTTCGAAACTATATATTCTTTCGAGCTAATCGAACCGGACTCGACATCGAGGCCACGTACAAAAAATATTGGTCACGTTTTGACGATGAATTCTGGCGCGAAGAGGTAAAGCAAGGTCGCTTGACGCGCCCGCGCAGCGATCTCTACATGCAGCATTTCCTAGCAAGCCGTCAGGGCCAAGATATCCCGATTAAGCATCTTTATGTCGAATACCGTCATTGGCTGGAGAGAGCGCAACCCTTTCCAGACGTAACCACTGAGTTGGCTACGTTGGCACGCCAAGGGGACCATTTTCGACGGATAATTCAACCAAAACAGGATGACATAATTTATCGCTTATGCGCATTCCTTGAATCGTATGATATCCGCACCGCTTACCCGTTGTTACTTGCCATGCTGGATGCAGACTTATCTGATGGCGGTTGGTTAGAAGTATCACAAATTCTCGAATCTTACCTACTTCGCCGCGCGGTGTGCAATCTCGGCACGAAGAATTATAATCGCATCTTTCTGTCACTGACGCGCAACCTCCGCAAAGATGGCTTCAGCCCGGAGAATTTGAAAGCGGTACTTCTTGCTCAAACGGGTGAGTCTGGCGTGTGGCCCGACGATGCGACTTTCCGCGAGGCATGGCTGCACAAACCGCTGTACGGGCCACTGAATAGCCCCAAGTTGGTGCATCTTTTCGGCCGCTTAAATCATGCCTGCATGTCCTCGAAATCCGAAAGCCTCGTTTTTGATCAGCAGCCTTCTGTCGAGCACATCATGCCACAAGGATGGCTGAAAAACTGGCCCTTAGCAGATGGCTCGAAGGGGTTGGATTTCATGGAGCTCTACACCGCGGCCGAAACCGACGCCAAGGCAGTTGCGACACGCAAGCGGGAAACAATGGTCCAAACCATCGGCAACCTTACCGTACTAAGCACCGGCCTTAACTCTGCTCAGTCCAATCTGCCTTGGAGCCAAAAGCGGCCCGAAATGATGAAGCATTCCCTGCTGCCAATAAACCAAGGATTGTTGGAAACGACCATATGGGATGAAGCCGCTATCATTACGCGCGGAACATCGTTGTTCACAATGGCCCTGAACCTTTGGACGAAATAGGTTCTGTAACTGCGGAGACAAGTCAGAACATCAGTCAAAGCCACGCGTCCTACGATGCTGCGCTTTCTGCGTCTGGCTCGGATTCTTTAGAATCTCAAGCTGCTCCCTTATCCGCGCGCGCTGCTCTTCGCGCGTTTCCTCGCGGGCTGCGGCGGGCCTCGTGACCTCCGCCGCATTTTCCGATAGCTCCCGCCACCGCTGATCGCCCTGCGCTTGTTGCAGGCGGTCGGTGACGCGTGTTTCGCGGATCAGGTCTCGGATCAGGGATCGCCTCTCCCGCGTATCGATGCTGTCCAGGGCAACGCCGCGCCGGTCAAGGCCTGCGCGTTCGCGCCCATGACGACGCTTCAATGCCTCCTGTTCGATCTGGTGACGCTCGGCGGCATTGATGGCGGGGTTGCGCCGCAAAGGCGCAATGACAGACCTTAACCCCGGCACTCGGTCGAACAGGGCAAAGAAGCGCGCCGCCACGATATTGAACAGATGGCCGTCTTCGGCCTTCTGCGCTGCCTTGAGTGAGAGGCGCTCGTGTCGATGCACGATTTCAAGCTCCTGCCGTTTCAGGTCCAGCTTGCCGCGCCGGGCCTTCTGCTTGGCTGCCAGGTCGGATGCAGACTTCGCACCACGGGCGCGCGCGACTTCGCGAAGGCGTTCATCCTGGGCGCGTTGGTGCGCGCCCTGCTGTTCCTTCGCCTGATCGACGGTCGGCAGAGTGTCAGCCGGAAGTGTCGCAAGGCGCTCTTTTAGGGCGCGGGTCCGAACGCCCTCAATCTGACGGGCGAGGGCATGGATATGGCCGCCCTTGTCCACGACGACATAGCTGCGCTTCTCGCCCTGGGCGAGGACATATCCGGCCCGGTCCAGTCCGGCGCGGAAGGATTCCGCACTGTCGGACGCCCGGTATAGGGCTGTGATCTCCGCGCGGCGCTTTTCAGGGGACAATCCGCTGGCCTCGGCCATAGCCTTTTCGGCATGGGTGAGGTCGCGCACCTGTTCAAAGCGCGCATCGCCCCGGTCTTCTGCAAGACCATGGGGCAGGGTCAGGCCATAAGCCTGGGCCAGTTCGCGCGCGCAGGTGCGCAGTTTCATGTGGTCATGGCTGATCTGGACCGCGCGCATGGTGCGCGTGTCGATCCGCGACCACACGGCATGGCAATGTTCGCGCCCGTTTTTCACATGAAAGACGACGGCGCGCGGCTGGCCGGAAAGGCCCAGCCGCTCCTCGATATGATCGAGGGCTGCCATGTATTGTTCGCGCGACAAGGGCGACGACGGATTGACCGACAGGCTGTAGAGCGGCTTGACGCACCGCGTCCCCGCCGCCACGGCCTCGAACTCGGCGAACGCGCCGTGGAGGTCATCGGCCACGGTCCCGCGAACGGACGCAATCTCGATCCGCTCATTGTCGTACTCGTTCGACAGATGGGTGGCGAGGTCGCGTCCCCCGCCGCGCTGGCTGCCTTTGAGGATCATGGGTCGCGCCCCATGGCCTCAAAGCAGACGGTGCGCATTTCGGCGAGGTCACGAAAGGCAGCGGCGACGTGAGGGTTGCTCACGTCGATGACGCCGCCGGTGGCGGCGTCGCGGAGGATTTCCGCGACGCGCCCCAGTTCGCCGAGCAAACGGGCAGCCACCTTGTGGTTGACCGTGGGCCGTCTGGTCACGGAAGGCAGCTTTGTGTTCAACACCGCAGAGCGGATCACGGAAGCCACGGGCATACCCGCGCGGTCGGCCATAAGCCGGATCGCTTCGGCTTCCTGACTGTTGAACCGGGCGGATAGCGTCTCTTGACGCTGCCGCCTGCTGCTGCCGCTCCGTGCCATGACAGGCCCCTTAACGCGCCTCCAATGACGCGCTTCATTGGTCGTGGTGCAGCGCCGAAACGCTGCTCTCGGCCCGGAGTGGTTCGATACCCGGATGGCCGAATTGCCGGGGGATGCAACGGGGGCTGGCTCATAGAAGCCCCCTTGCCCAGATGGCGCGGACTCGCCGCGCACATCTGGCACTCCAAGCTAAACGTAATAATGATTATAGGGGGGACAACGTTAAGGGCAGTTAAAGCCGCCATACATCCGTGTTCTGTCAACGGATTTGCGAGATATTACCATAAGATAGAACGAGTGGTCAAGAATTGGTCACGCCGTTTACTTCGCTACCAGCACTCACAGCGACCGGCCTTAACAGCACCCGCAAATGGGCAAAAACACTCTCTCCCTGTCCCGTCGGTTCCCTGTCGATGCCGTTGCCGTCAAGTGTAGGAGGGGAGGTTCGATATAGGTTGCCATCCGTTAGCAGGTAGAATTTCGGATGGTTGAATGTGAAGCCGCGCAAGGCAACAAGGTAGGAGCTGGCCGTAGCGAGGGTCGTCAATGTGCCGGTGCAGATTTCAGCCGCCAGACCGAACACCCGCTCGGGTTCATAGTTATGCACCCGGCGCGGATTCCCCACATACTCGATGGCCCGGAACCACGGCATATGCGGGACCGCTGTGAATACGATCCGGGAATAGGGAATCGGAAAATAGGGCATCCTAGGATCGTAGCCCTCGGGGTCATTTCCACCCAGTACCGGCCCCTCGGCATAGACGTGATACTGGCCTTCAAGTTCCGGCGGCGGTGCTTCCGGTGCCTTCGCGGCATTGTCGTCGTTAGAGGGCGAGTACCCGAACAGCCCCGCCATCAGATTGCCCAGCCCGGCCAAGGCGTCGGGCTCTTCCGCACCTGAAAGGAACAACAAGCACTCGTTGTAGACGGCGTCGAATGTGTCGTGCGAGTCGCCAAGGAGTCGCTGCATCGTCTTGAGGGAAAAGTCGAAGCCTCTGGGATTGGCGCGGCGGATGCGACTGTGAAGCGTCGGCGCGCCAAGATTGCCGTGGCGCGCCTGATAGGATTTCAGCCGCCGCCTGATTTCGGCGCGCATCTGCACGTCGAAAGTGACGGGCGCTTCGTCATGCATGTGACCAGTTCCTGACCAATCGTCGCCCCTTCAACAATTCAATGTGCGTCCGCATCTGCACGGCAACGCGCAATGTTCGCCAGTTAAGCCGAACGGCGCGGTCCTTGAAAGGGGCGCGTGGCGTGTCAGAGAAACCCAAAAACTCTTCCCCCATCCCCTCGCTTGTTGCGGGAGTGGGCATCGGCTGCCTCGCCTACTACGTCGGGTCCACCGGCTACGAGTATCTGCTCGGCACGGTCAGCGCGCTGACGATCATCGACGCGCTCGGCAGGATGCCCCAGCACTTTCAACAAGAGCGCCGCCGCAAGCAAGCGGCAGAGCCCAGCGGCGTCTTCGGTACGGCGCGTTGGGCAACTGTGAAGGATTGCCGGGATGCAGGTCTGACAGACCCCAACGGCCTTTACCTTGGCTGCCTCGACGGTGTGCCTCTATTCTATAACGGCAAAGCGCATGGTGTACTGGTAGCCCCGACCCGTCAGGGCAAGGGCATTTCCGTCGTTATTCCCAACCTCCTGCACAACCAGGGCAGCATGTGCGTCACCGACCCGAAGGGCGAATTGGCCTCGGTGACGGCGCAGCACCGCGCGAAAAAGTTTGGCCAGGCTGTCTACATCGTCAATCCCTGGGGTCTGCACGGTCTGCCCAGCCACCGCTTCAATCCGTTCGGCTACCTCGTCGAAACCTACGCGGACCCGGCGCAGCGGCGCAGTCTGACGGAGGAAGTCGCAAGCCTAGTCCTTCAATTGCTGCCCGAACCGGAAGGCGAGAAAAACCGCTACTTCCGTGAGGGCTCCCGCAAGATTCTGCGCGCGCTGTTGCTGTTGTTTGCAACACGCGGCGATGCTGCGCGCTGCAACCCGGTCGAGCTGTGGCGCGTGCTGCAAAGCCCGCCGCGCCTGATCGCTGCGATAGGCGAAATGGCGGACTCCGAAGCGCTGGACTTCATGCTGAGGGACATTGCCGATGACCTTCAAAAACTGATGACGGGCAGCGCCGACCAGTTTGGCGATTTCCGAGAGGGCGCATCGCAGACGGTCAGCATTTTCGATCCTGCCGGATGGCTGGCTGACAGCGTGACCGCCTCGGACTTCTCCTTTGCCGACCTCAAGTCGCGCAAGGCGACGGTCTATCTCGTGATCCCCTCCGACAAGATCGGGACTTACGGCCCGTGGCTTGGCCTTCTGACGCGACGCGCCATCGATTCCGTTGCGCGTACGCCTGGCAAGTCGAACGTCCTGTTCCTGCTCGATGAGGCCGCGAACATGGGCAAGCTGGCGGGGCTTTCTGAAGCCCTGACTTTGCTGCCAGGATTGGGTGTGCGGGTATGGTTCATCGTGCAGGCGCTCGAACAGCTCGAAAACCTGTACGGCAGGGCGACAACGCAAGTGATCCTGTCACAAGCGGAAGTGAAGCAGTTCTTCGCTGTCCAGAGCCTGCCGCTGGCAAAGCAGCTTTCCGAAGCCTGCGGTATGCGAACGGTCAAGACTACGAATATAGGCCTTGGCCGCGACCTGAATGACGACATCGGTGAGAGCGTCAGTGAAACCGGGCGTCCGTTGATTTCACCGGAGGACGTGCGCGCCCTCGCCTGGCCGAAGCAGCTCCTGTTCGTCAACGCGCTGCCGCCCATCAAAGCGGATCGCGTCCCCTACTGGGAAGTAGAGCCGTGGCGAAGCTGGGCCGCGCCGAACCCTGTTGAGGGCGGCAAGGTTCCTGCCGGGGAAGTGAAGTTCAAACTGCAATACAAGGAGAAGGGCAATGGCTGAGTTCGATGTGAAAGTTGATCCCCCTGGCCGGCCCCCCACATGTGGTCCGGGTTTAATGTTAGTGTATGACGGGTCTTGGCGCTACGGCGGGCGTGGCCGGCGAAGCTGGTCCGCGTTGCGCAGCAGGCCACAGGATAGCTTCCGGCGCGGGCGGTTTGTAGCCC
>JBGSWL010000016.1:0-32570 GCA_041752455.1 Roseitalea sp.
GGATGCGCCGTCCGTCTTGCAGGGAATGGTAGGCCTGGAGGGACTCGAACCCCCAACCAAGCGGTTATGAGCCGCCGGCTCTAACCATTGAGCTACAGGCCTGCTGTGGGCGTGCGTAGTTGAAAGCAGTTATGTAGGCAAGTCTCGTGCCTGTGTGCGGCCCGGGGACCCAAGGACGCTATTGACCCGAAAGGCCCGGCCAATTCGCGTTCGCCTTGCTGATATGGCCGGGGATGTCACGTTCCCAGCGGGTGCGCACCGATTTCGAAAAGTTCAGGTAGAGCGCCCCGTCAACGACCGTGAACGCCTGCGGATCGATCTTCGCAGTGTAGCCGTTGGCCACCGCATAGGCGCAGAAACCGCCGTATTGGGGCGCGTATTTGCCCGGATCGGCAAGGAATGTGTCGCGGTTCTGCACCGACGCAAAACGCCATGTGGCGCCGTCATGCTGGATGGCGATGTCGGGCGAACCGTTTACGGCGGCGTTCTGCGTGAAATAGGCAACGACATCAAAGCCCTGAACCGCCAGGCCGCCGGGTGCGTTGACCGCTGCGGACAGCGCCGGACGCGCTTTAAAAACCAGGGCTGTTGCAAGCAACGCACCACCGGCGGCCAAGCCGAGAAACGCCCGGCGATCAACCTGACGGCCGGCGGCTTGTGCCTTTGAACCGCAATTTCCGTCTGTCATGGTAGCGATCTCCGTTTCAATCCAGCGTGCCGATAGGGCTGAACGTGACCTGAGGCACCACAAAAAGCCAATCGCAATGTGCTGACGTTTCGACACAAGCGCGTGAGGTCAGCCAATGTCCCGGAACCAATACTGCATCGGCTTTTCTGTCTCGGCTTCATCGCCGATGTCCTTCCAGGAGAAAAGCGTCGAAAAGCCGCCCATCCGGCGATAGCCGCGCCTCTGCCAGAAGTCGTCGAGCGGGCGGTATCCGGCCGGGCGCATCGGATGGTCGAACGGTCGAACGACCGCCGAGAAAAGGCACGTCGCAAATCCCTGACGACGCGCTTCGGCTTCGCGCAGGTCAAAGAACCGGCCGCCGATCCCTTGCCCGCGATAACCCGCCAGAAGCACCGATTCGCCGAAATAGAAGAAGGAAGCGGGATCGAGGCCGCGCGCTGCGAACGGTGCCGCAAATGCCTCGCTGTGCGCCGACAATGGGACCGCTGTGCAGGCGCCGACCATGAGCGACCCGTCGAAGGCCCCGGCGACATACGCGCCTTCTGCCTGAAACCAGATCGACAAGTAGTCCCGCTCGTACGCGGCGTCGCCGTCATAGAGATAAGGGAAATCACGAAACACCGTAATGCGCAGCTGTGCGAGATCGTCGAAACCGGCGTCCCGCTCGGCTGCATCCAGAACGCGAACGGTGACGTCACGCTGCATCTGTCAGCTATCGCTTACGATACTTGTGCAAGCCAGTCCTTGAGATTGTAGTAGGTCGAAACCCGCATGATCTCGCCATCTTCGATCTCGAAGAAGATCCCGGCAGTCAGGCTGTAGCGTTGGCCATTGGCGGCGGGCAGGCCCGCGGCGGTCTGCTTGTAGGTGCCGCGCACGGTGAATTCGGCCGAAGCGCGCTGGCCGGATGGTTCGGTCATGATGACGATGTCGCCAAGCTGCTCGTCATAGTGCAGGTCCATCATGCCGAGGAACCGGCGGAAGGAATCGCGCCCGATCTCGCGACCGCCCTGGTTGACGTCATGGGCGACATCCTCACCGACCAGCGCGGCCATGGCATCCCAATCACCGGCATTGAAGGCGGCGAGATAGGTTTCGACGAGGCTGCGGGCTTGCATATCGGACATGGCGGGTCTCCCTGCGAAAAGGCTTGGCGCGTTGGCGCGGACACTAGACATCTGAGGCTGAAAGGCAACCGCCGCCACAACTGCAGTCAGTCTGTGTCACATCGCATCGTCGATCAGATGGTCGAGGTAGTCCTCGTCCTCTTCCATCTCGTCTTCAAACGCAGTGACGCGGTCGCGAACGCTGATTTTCGCCTTGTGCACGCTCATCGGATCACCCGAGACAAGCGGATGCCAGTCGTAGAGCGGCTTTCCTTCGTGGACCAGCCGGTAGGCGCAGGTCTGCGGCAACCAGGCGATGGTCGGGATGTTCTCCGTCGTCAGGCGGATGCAGTCCGGCACCTTTTCGGACCTGTTCTGGTAGTCGCGGCAGGCGCAACGATCGGCATCAAACAGGCGGCAGGCGACGGAGGTGTAGACGATCTCGTCGGTCTCATCGACGATCAGCTTGGAAAGGCAACACTTGCCGCAGCCGTCGCACAGGCTCTCCCATTCCTGCGCATTCATCTGCGCCAAAGTCTTGGTTTCCCAGAAGGGACGGTCCGTCATGTCAGCCTTTCACGTTCACGTCGCCTGCGATCCCGGCGTTGCCAAGCCAGAAAGGCGCGGTAGCCTGCCTCGGTGATCTGGCGCAAGACCGGCAAGGCAAAAAGAAAGGCCAGATGCTTCAGGACCGGCAGTTCGCGCCAAATCCGCGCAAAGGCATCCACGCCGACGTGCCAGGCACCGGCGCGATCGCGCGCATGGAACCGGTTCAGGAGAATGTCGCGCGTCTTGCCGTGGGGCAGTTCGCTGTCGGCGAGCGTCGTGATGTCGATCCAGGCAATCTGCCCGGTCTTGTCCATCCGGCCGTACCAGCCGACCTCCATACGGCAGACCGGGCAGTGGCCATCGTAGAAGACATCGAGCGTTTGCTGGGGGGTGATCTTGTTCATCATGGTTCGGAAGATAGGCAAGGCCCGCGACAAGGCGAGATGCTGCGACAAGCCGTCAGCGGCTGCCGCGCTCTGCCAGAACGCTTCGGGCAAAGCGGCGCACGGATTCGCGCAAGGCTTCGTCCTCGAATGTTGCAGCCAGCGCGTCAGCCTTGGCAACCTGGGCCGGAGTCGGCGGGCGCTTGCGCTTTTGCACCGGCCTGTTCCCGATCGGGCGCTGGACAATGCGCAGTCCGGTGACGGCCTCATAGCCGAGAAACGAGTTGATGCGCTGCAGGATCTGGCCCTTTTCGTGCTGCACATGCAATGCGCCAAGGGCGTCGGCGGCAATGACCACGGTTCCCGGCCGGAAACTGTCATCGCCCGCAACGCGCTTGGGCCAATCGATCCGCAGCGGGCAAGTGCAATCGGCAAGCCGCACGCCGGCGATTTGCGGCCAGGCATCGAGCAGCGCCATGACCGACCCGGCCTTGCGGGCCAGCACCGGATCGAGAATGTCATGGACAAGGCTTGCGAGCGGCTTTTGCATGGGCGACAGCCTAGCAGGCCGGCCTTGATTTCTCAAACGCAAGACGGTCCCATCGCGCCATGACGTCTGGCCCCGATTCCACCGCCCACCTGCTCCTCGACTGGTACGACCGCCATGCCCGCGACATGCCGTGGCGGACATCGCCGAAGGCGCGTGCGGCCGGCGTCCGGCCTGATCCTTACCGTGTCTGGTTGTCGGAAATCATGCTGCAGCAGACGACGGTTGCCGCCGTCAAAGCCTATTTCGAGCGGTTCGTCGCCCTTTGGCCGACGGTCGAAGCGCTCGCGGCAGCGCCAGAAGAGGACGTGATGAAGGCCTGGGCCGGGCTCGGCTATTATTCGCGGGCGCGCAACCTGAAGGCCTGCGCCGACACGGTGGCGCGCGACCATGGCGGACAGTTTCCCGATATCCTCGATGGCCTTCGCGCGCTGCCCGGCATCGGCGACTATACGGCAGCAGCCGTTGCCGCGATCGCATTCGATCTGCCCGCAGCGGTTGTCGACGGCAACGTCGAGCGGGTGTTCACCCGGCTCTTTGCCATAGAAACCCCGCTGCCAAAGGCGAAGCCGGAGATCAAGGCGCAGGTCGCCGCGATGCTGCCTCCGACAAGGCCAGGGGATTTCGCGCAGGCCTGCATGGATCTCGGCGCGACGATCTGCACGCCGCGCCGCCCTTCCTGCATCCTCTGCCCGTTGCGGGAGCACTGCGCAGTCATCGCGCGCGGGCTCGATGCCGAGCGCTTCCCGGTCAAGGCCGCCAAAGGCGAAAAGCCGGTTCGGCGCGGCGCGGCCTATGTGCTCGAGCGCAGCGATGGCGCGATCCTCTTGGAGCGGCGGCCGCCGTCCGGCCTGCTCGGCGCCATGACTCAGGTGCCCACCACGGACTGGACCTCGCGCCGCGATGGCGACACGACGACCGCCGCATCGCCGGACCCGTCGATTGCCTGGCGAAACGCGGGCGCCATCACCCATGTGTTCACCCATTTCGAATTGCGGCTTACGATCTTTCATGGGCAAGCGCCGCATACCCGTGAACCGGGGCCCGGTCGCTGGTGGTCGCGACCACATGAAATAGCCGGTGAAGCCTTGCCAAGCGTCATGAAGAAGGCAATCGCCTGTGCTTTACCCGAGGCCTTCGCAGAGGAAACCAAATGACCGAAATCCGCCACATCGTCTTCGATATCGGCATGGTGCTGATCCACTATGATCCGGACCTGCCGTTCCAGCGCATCATCCCGGACGCCGAGCGCCGCGCGTTTTTCTTTGCCAATGTGTGCACCAGCGCGTGGAACATCGAACAGGATCGGGGCCGGACATGGGCCGAAGCGGAGGCCGAAAAGGTCCGCGAATTTCCCGAATGGGAAACGGAAATCCTGGCGTTCCGCCAGCATTGGCACGAAATGGTGCCGCATGAAGTCCCGGCGAGCGTGGCGCTTCTCGAACGCTTTTTGGCCGAGGGTCGCGATGTAACCTTCCTGACCAATTTTGCCGCCGACACCTTCGTGGAGGCTGAAGCGATGTATCCGTTCCTGCGCAAGGGTCGCGGTGTCACGGTTTCCGGGCGCGTCAAGCTGATCAAGCCGGATCCGGCGATCTACGCGCTGCACACCGAGACGTTCGAGCTGGAACCGGCTGCGACGCTGTTCATCGATGACAGCGAAAAGAACATCAAGGCGGCGCGCGATTTCGGCTGGAACGCCATCCATTTCACCGGTTACGACGCGCTGGTGGCAGAACTGCCAGCCTACGGCCTTTAGGACATCGCCGGACCATGGGTGCCTGGGGACCGGGGCTGTACTCAAACGACTATGCGCTTGATCTCAAGCCGATGGTTCGCGCGTTGCTGAGGCTCCCTTTGGAGCCCGAAGCCATCGTCGCTCGGCTTGTGGACCATTGGCCGGAATCAAATGATGCAGAAAACGAGGACCACACGACTTTCTGGTTGGTCATCGCAGACATGTTCACCAAGGCCGGCCTTGCCAATGCGCGGGTCACTGAGACCGTCCGGAACATCGTTCGTACCGGCGCCGATACGTGCATGATGCGCGAACTCGACATGGCACCGCGCGACATTGCAAAGCGCGAGCGGATGGTTGCCGCCATGCTTGCCGCGCTGGAACAACCTGCAAGTGCTGACACCAAGCCACGCAAGGTGATCAGCAAGCCGCAGCCGCTGCTGTTTGCGCCCGGCGATATTTTCACGTTTCCGACCGCCAACAACATGGCCAAGAACCCCTACTTTCCGCCGGGGTACTACGCCTCATCCTGGAAAGACGACGGTTGGCATGGGGGTATCGTCTTGCTGGCCCGCCACGCGTTTGACTACTTCGCCTGGTACGGCGTTCTCTACACGACCCGTTCCTTTGCCACCAAGCCGACCCTTGACGAAGCGCTGGGAGCTGACGTTGCTTATCTTTGGCACTTCGGAACCGCCAAAAAGTCCACGCTCAATGCCCTCGAAAGCGAAACAATCGGGAAGATCGAGATCCATCCAAGCCATCTGGACGATCTCGGGCCAGCGCTGAAAGCCGGCGAAAACGCTGCGGCAAGCGAATCCCGGCTGAGCTTTTCCTATCGACCGGACTTCAAGGACACGCGGCTGATGCGAGCCCTCGGCGAACCGGAAGTGCGGTGATGACGCAAATCCCGACCATGACACTCGACGACGCGGCCGCATGCCTGGAGGCGCTGGGAAACCCCTTGCGCCTCTCGATCTACCGGCTGCTGGTGCGTACCGGTCTTGACGGCCTGCCGGTCGGCACGATCCAGGAGCGGGTCGGGATGGTCGCGTCGACCCTGTCGCATCACCTGAAAGTGCTGGAAACCGTGGAGCTCATCGTCAAGGAGCGACGCGGAACAACGCTGATCTGCAAGGCGCGGTTTGACCGGATGAATGCCGTCGTCGGGTTTTTGTCGGACGAATGCTGCCGCGACATGGAAAACCCGCCGATCGGCACCTAACGGGCTTGACCGCTTCGGCTACTTCGATATTTCTCGAATTAATGCCTGCTGCCGGCCCTATGCGGAGACCTCCCCTTGCGCCTCTCGTCGCTCTTCGTCACCGGTCCCCTCGGACAGGCGGTCCTGCTGCTCGGCGTCACGCAGGTGATCGGCTACGGTACGCTCTACTACGCGTTTCCGATCCTTGCCCCGGCGATCGTCGGCGAGTTCGGGATCGAACTGCCGACCTTCTATGCGGTGTTTTCGGTTGCGCTGCTGGCCGGCGGGCTGACCGCGCCGCGTCTCGGCAAGCTGATGGACATCCACGGCGCGCCGCGGCTGATGATGATCGGCAGCATCCTTGCCGCGATCCTGATGGCTGCGCTTGCCCTTTCGCCGGGCCTTGCTGTTTTCGGCATCGTGCTGGTCATCGTCGAAGTCGTCTCGTTCATGGTGCTCTATGATGCGGCCTTTGCGACGCTGGCGCATCTTGGCGCGCGGCGGGCGCGGCGGGCGATCACTTTCCTGACGCTGATTGCAGGCTTTGCCTCCACCGTGTTCTGGCCGGTGACCGGCTGGCTGGTGGCGGAAGTCGGCTGGCGCTGGACGGTCGGCGCGTACGCGCTGCTGCATCTTTGCGTTGCCCTGCCCTTGCACTGGCGGCTTGGCCTGATCAAGCCGCAGGGTGCAGAAACGCTCTCTGCAGCCGAAGCGGCGGATGCGGAAAAGCGGCCGGCCTTTGCGCAGGTTCGCGCGGATTCGATCGGTTTTGCGTTCACCGCCATTGCGATCAGCTTTGCCCTGACGGCGGTTGTCCTGTCGGCACTCAGCGTACAGATGGTGCCGGTGCTGCAATCGCTGCAGCTTGGCGCGGCGGCCTATTTCGTCGCGATGGCGATGGGCCCGGCGCAAGTCTCCGTGCGCATCACCGACGCGCTGTTCTGGCAGAACATGCACCCGCTCGATGTGGCGCTGATATCGGGCGCGGCGATCCCGCTGGCGATCGGTCTGCTGTTCCTGCCCGCAGCAGTGGTGACGACCGGCCTTGCCTTCGCGATCTGCTTCGGGGTCGGGCAAGGCCTGTCATCGATCGTGCGGGGCAGCGTTCCGCTGACACTGTTCGGTCCGGCCGGATTTGGCGCGCGGCTCGGCCAACTGGCCCTCGTGCGCATCCTCATGTCCGCCGGCGCGCCGTTCCTCTTTGCGACGCTGATGGCAGCGTTCGGCACGCATGTGGCGCTCGGCGTGATGATTGCCACCGGCATTCTTGCGCTGGTGCCGCTTCTGGTGCTGCGCTGGCGCCTGCCGCACATGACCTGACAAAAGTGAAGCGCCCCGGACTGTGTGTTCCGGGGCGCTTCGCTTGTACGCCGTGGCTGGAGGTCCTGGCGCGGTAATCAGTGGCCGGCGGCCGTCATCTCGTTGCGGATGACAGTGCGAAGCGTGTCGATGGGCGCCAGGCCCTTTGGCGTTTCGGTGTGCCAGAAGGTCCAGCCATTGCAGGCGTCCAGTCCCTGAACCAGCGCACCGACCCGGTGGATCGAGGCCTGGTGAACGCCGCAGCGCAGGGACCCGTCCGCCTGAACGGTCGCCGACCAGCGGCGCTTGGTGTCGGTCAGCGTCGCGCCGGGCGCAATCAGGCCAGCCTCGAGCAGCGACAGGAAGGCGACGCGCACTTCGGCGCGCTTGCCGGCGACGATCTTCAGATGCGCGCCATTGAGCGGCTCGACCGCATTGATACGGGCCTGCGCCGCTTCGATATAGGTGTCCTCGCGTTCGATGCCGATGAAATGACGGCCAAGGCGCTTGGCGACCGCGCCGGTGGTTCCGGTGCCAAAGAACGGGTCAAGCACGACATCGCCGGGCTTTGATGCGCTCATCAGGACACGCGCCAGCAGTGCTTCGGGTTTTTGTGTCGGGTGCACCTTGTCGCCCGCTGCATCCTTCAGCCGTTCGCCGCCATTGCAGATCGGGATCACCCAATCGGAGCGCATCTGCAGGTCTTCGTTGGCGGCTTTCAGGCTGTCATAGTTGAAGGTGTAGTTCTTGGCCTTCTGGTCGCGCACCGCCCAGATCATCGTCTCGTGGGCATTCTGGAAGCGGCGGCCGCGAAAGTTCGGCATCGGATTGGTCTTGCGCCAGACGATGTCATTGAGGAGCCAGAAGCCCAGATCCTGCATGATCGCGCCGACGCGGAAAATGTTGTGGTAGGAGCCAATCACCCAGATCGTACCTTCCGGCTTCAGGACACGGCGTGTCGCCAGAAGCCAGGCGCGGGTGAACGCGTCATAGGCTTCAAAGGACGCAAACTGGTCCCAGTGATCGTCGCAGGCATCAACCTTGGACTGGTCGGGCCGGTGCAGCGCACCTTCCAGCTGCAGATTGTAGGGCGGGTCGGCAAAGACCATGTCAACGGAGGCCGCCGGAAGCTGTTCCAGCGCCGCCACGCAGTCACCTTTGATGATGGTATCAAATGGAAGCGCGGCGGCAGGCGAGACCACATCGACAGTGGCCAGGTGTACGCGGGACATGAAGCACCTGAACTCGGAGAAACACGAAGGACAGGGGCATGGTTACCCATCAGGGTGAACAAACGGTTTGCAGACGTGGTTAACGGGACATGAAACGAAAAAGGCCCGCCGAACCGGCAGGCCATTTGCGTACTGAATTCAAAGAAACGGCCATCACGGCGTGTCGTACGGACCTTCATCGAAGCCGACGAGCACCTGCAATGTCTGGGCCTGCGGTTCGGCGAGCACGATCTGCTCATCCTTGTAAATGAACTGCGTTGCGCCGGCACCCGGCACGATCTGCACGTCGATGCGGCCAAGCTGCGAATAGGGCAGGCCCTCGCCATCCTTGATGGCAACGCGAATGGGAAGGTTGAGCGCGCCGCCGGCACCCTTCGGCCCGTTGACGACGCGGCCGGCTGCTGCCACCTGCATGAACAGCTGGCCGTTGCGGTAGCGGCAGCTGCGGGTCACATCGGTGATCGAGGCCTGGCTGACGAGTTCTTCGGCAACTCCATCATTGCCACTGGTGTAGGTTTCCAGGATTGCGGTGCCTTCCTGCAGGGTGATGCGCGGGCAATAGGCACGAAGATCGGCTTCGGTGAACGTCTCGTCGGCGCTCACATCCAGCACGTCTTCCGCCTTGTTCGACTGGCAGGCCGCAAGGCCGCCAAGCGCAAGGGCCAGAACTGCCATCCGCAGCATCTGAGATCTCTTTGCATGATGGCGGTTCAACACATCACTTTTCATCGCCGGCTCATCCCTTTTCGTCCCGTTTTCGGGTCATCCCCGCCTGCCTTCGCTTTGCGGCAGGATTTCGGCGCGGTGATTGGCCTCTTGCGGGGTTTTCCGCGCGCTGCTTTTTCGATAAGCCTCCGGCCGCGATAGTGCAATGTCTGAGCGGTGCCGACCGGTGCCGACATTCCGGAAGACAGACCCTTGAAATACATCTCCACCCGCGGCGAGGCCCCTGCCCTCGGATTTCGTGACGTGCTTCTGGCCGGGCTTGCCACCGATGGCGGTCTCTATGTACCCGAGACCTGGCCGCAGCTTTCGACCGAAGCGATCCGCCGGTTGTCCGGCCGACCCTATGCAGAAGCGGCGATGGCGGTGATGTGGCCGTTCGTCGAAGGCGAGATCGAGCGCCCGGTGTTCGAGGCGATCATCAACGAGGCTTATGCGACGTTCCGCCACGAAGCGATCTGCCCGCTGGTGCAGACCGGGCCGGACGAGTTCGTGCTTGAGCTTTTCCATGGTCCGACGCTCGCCTTCAAGGATGTCGCGATGCAGCTGATCGCGCGGCTGATGGACCATGTCCTTGCCGAACGGGGCGAGCGCGCGACGATCGTCGGCGCCACCTCCGGCGATACGGGCGGGGCGGCGGTCGATGCTTTTGCGGGCCGCGCGCGCACCGACATGTTCATCCTGTTTCCAAAAGGGCGCGTGTCGCCGGTGCAGCAGCGGCAGATGACCGGCAATCCGGCAGGCAACGTGCATGCGCTGGCGATCGAGGGCAATTTCGATGACTGCCAGGCGCTGGTCAAAGACATGTTCAACCATGCGGAGTTTCGCCGCACGGTCGGCCTTTCCGGCATCAATTCGATCAACTGGGCGCGGATCATGGCCCAGATCGTCTATTATTTCACGTCGGCAGTCGCCCTCGGCGCCCCGGCGCGCAAGATCGCATTCTGTGTTCCGACGGGAAATTTCGGCGACATCTTTGCCGGTTGGGCGGCCAAGCAAATGGGGCTGCCGGTCGAGCGGCTGATCATCGCCACCAATGACAACGACATTCTGGCCCGCACGCTCGCAACCGGCACCTATGCCAAGGCCGGGGTTGTTGCGACGACATCGCCGTCGATGGACATCGAGGTGTCGTCGAACTTCGAGCGGTTGCTGTTTGAAGTCAGTGGTCGCGATGCGCCCTATGTCCGCAACGCCATGGCATCGCTGAAGCAGTCCGGCAGCTTTGATCTGGGTGCGCGCGTGCATGCGGGAATTGCCCGGGATTTCGATGCAGGGCGCGCCGACACGAAAGAAACGGCGACAATGATCGCCCATGTGCTGGAAGCGTCCGGCTATCTGCTCGATCCTCATACGGCTGTCGCGGTCCATGCGGGCCGGCAGGCAGCGCGGGCCAGCGGCGTGCCGCTTGTCGTTCTCGGCACGGCCCATCCGGCCAAGTTTCCCGATGCGGTTCAGGCAGCCTGCGGCCAGATGCCCGCCCTTCCGGCCTGGATCGGCGATCTGATGGAGCGCAAGGAGCGCTTCACGACACTTCCCTCGGACCTGAAAATGGTAGAGGATCATATTCTTGCCTGCCGCCAGGCGGGTTCGGGAGGTACTGGCGACTGACATCACGGCGCCAGCGTGTGTTCGGAGTACGAAACGTCCATGAATGTTGAAACCACGGTCCTGGACAACGGGATCACTGTTGCCACGCAACGTTACGGGTCCGTCGAGAGCGTTTCGCTCGGTGCCTGGGTCAAGGCCGGTACGCGCAACGAGCGCGATGACGAGCACGGCATCGCGCACATGCTTGAACACATGGCCTTCAAGGGCACTGCCGACCGCAGCGCCCGCCAGATCGCCGAAGCCATCGAAAATGTCGGTGGCGACATCAACGCCGCCACGAGTGTCGAGACGACATCCTATTTCGTGCGCGTGATGAAGGAAGACACTGCGCTCGGTTTCGATGTGCTCGCCGACATCCTGCAGAACTCCAAGTTCGACGAAGAAGAACTCGAGCGCGAAAAGCACGTCGTGCTGCAGGAGCTCGGCGCGGCCAACGATACGCCCGACGATGCGGTCTTCGACCGGTTCACCGAAACTGCCTTTCGCCACCAGCCAGTGGGACGGGCTATCCTCGGCACGCGCGAGACGATCGCTTCGTTCACGCCCGACATGATCCGCGCCTATGTGAAACGCGAATATTCCGGCGAACGCATGGTGATTGCCGCCACCGGCGCCGTCGATCACGACAAGACCGTGCGCATGGTCGAGCAGCATTTCTCCGGCATCCAACGCCAGTCGGTCGGCAGCGACCTGCGCCTTGCGCACTATGTCGGTGGCGACTACCGCGAAAGCCGCGACCTGCAGGATGCGCAGATCGTCATCGGCTTCGAGGGGCGCGCCTACCATGTGCGCGACTATTATTGCAGCCAGGTGTTGGCGATGCTGCTGGGCGGGGCGATGTCATCGCGCCTGTTCCAGGAAGTGCGCGAGAAGCACGGGCTTTGCTATTCCATCTATGCCTTCCATTGGGGTTTCTCCGATACCGGCGTCTTTGGCGTCCATGCGGCGACGGAACCCGGCGATATCGAAGCGCTGATGTCGCTGGTTGTCTCCGAACTGAAGCGGGCGGCCGATGACATCGAACAGAGCGAACTGGATCGCGCGCGCGCGCAGTTTCGTGCCAGCCTTCTGATGTCGGGCGAAAGTGCACCGAGCCGCGCCGGACAGATCGCCCGCCAGATCCTGCTGTTCGGTCGGCCAATCTCCAACGAGGAACTGCTGTCGCGTCTCGATGCCCTGAATGTCGGGCGGTTGCGCGATCTTGCAGGGCGCATCTTCGTTGAATCCCGCCCGACGATTTCCGCCATCGGTCCGGTCAACAAGCTGATGGACATGGATGCGATGCGCGCGGAACTCATGGCCGGGCGCAGCGGTGACGGCGGCTTGCGCCGCGCCATCGCCTGAACAGCAGGAAGGGGCCTGCCGATGTTTGCGTTTCCTTCCGGGCGCGGAACGGCAAGCCCCGCAATCGAGGGCGCAACGGTCTATCTGCGCCGCCCCGATGCCGCCGACTACGAACGCTGGGCCGAGTTGCGCGCGGCAAGTGCGCAATTCCTGAAGCCCTGGGAGCCGATCTGGCCACGCGATGACCTGACACGGCCCGCCTACCGGTCGCGGCTGCGGCGCTATCATAGCGAAATCCGTGCCGGATCCGGCTATCCTTTCTTCATCCTGCGGCGGAGCGATGATTGCCTCGTAGGCGGGATCACCTTGGGAAATATCCGGCGGGGCGCCTCGCAGAGCGGCCAGATCGGCTACTGGATCGGGCAAGCCCATTCGGGCCATGGCTACATGTCCGAGGCGCTCGATCTGCTTTGCGAGCATGCCTTTACCCGCATCGGCTTGCACCGCCTCGAAGCCGCCTGTATTCCCGGCAATACACGTTCCGAGCGGATCCTTGAAAAGTGCGGGTTCCGCCTTGAGGGCCTGCTTGCCGGATACCTCAAGATAAACGGTGAATGGCGCGACCATCACCTTTACGCGCGCATCAACGCCAACCACAAGAACGGCTGACCGGGCCGACCAGGAAACGAATCTTTGTCGAGACGCACCAAACCTGCACCTGTCTGGCGTGGCCCCATTGCATGGCCTCGCGCATTGGCGCGTGTTGCAGCGTTCGCGCTCATCATGGTGTGCGGCACGTTTGGCTTTGCGTTTGCACAAGCGATCCTGCCGATCTCGATCAATGCCAATGACACTGCGCTCGATCTGACCCGTGCTGTCACCATATACCGCGATCGCGGCGAAACGTTCCGCGTTTCCACGGCCCCCGATGCAGAAGGCATCGTGCGCACCATCGAGGTTCAGGCGACCCAGCCGGACACGGCCAGCGACTGGGCGGTCCTGGTGCTTTCCAACGTCGCCGATACCCAGATCGACCGGCTGATCGTTGCGCCGCGCTTTCGGCTCGTCAATTCGGGACTGTTCTGGCCAGACCTTGGCTCGCAGCGGATCGTTTCGATCACGCCGAGCGCGGGCTTTGCGCTGGACCGCGTCGACGACGTCAACGCCGACGTCTTTGCGATCACGCTCGATCCCGGTGCGGTCGTGACGCTGGTTGCCGAACTTGCCTCGCCGACCCTGCCGCAAGTCTATCTCTGGGAGCAGGACACGTTCGAGGAAATCCGCAATTCCTATACGCTCTACAATGGCATCGTGCTCGGCATTGCCGGGCTTCTGGCGTTGTTCCTGTCGATCCTCTTTGTCGTGCGCGGAACGACGACATTTCCGGCTGCCGCCCTGCTCGCCTGGTCGGCACTTGCCTATGTGTCGATCGATTTCGGTTTCGTCAGCCAGTTCACCGGCTTCGGGGCCGGCGAAGTGCAGGGATGGCGGGCGCTCGCTGAAATCGCCATCGTCGCATCGCTCGGCCTGTTTCTCTTTACCCATCTCAGTCTTGATCGCTGGGGCGATCACCTGCGCTGGAGCGCGCTCCTCTGGCTCGTGCTGATCGCTGCGCTCGGCGCGCTCGTGACGTTCGATGCGACGATTGCCGCCGGCGTCACGCGGGTGATGCTGGTCCTGACCGCAGGCTTCGGGCTTGTGCTGATCGTCATCCTGTCGCTGCGCTCGTTCGACAAGGCGATCATGCTGATCCCGGCCTGGTTCCTGCTGATCGCCTGGGCGGCTGCCGGTTGGCTGACGGTCACCGGGCGCGTCGACAACGACATCATCCAGCCTGCACTTGCGGGCGGGCTCGTTCTTGTCGTGATGCTGATCGGCTTCACCATCATGCAGGGCGCGTTTTCGGGCGGCGCATTCCAGGAGAACCTGTTCTCCGATGTGGAACTTCAGGCGCTGGCCGTGCGCGGCTCGGGCGGCATTGTATGGGACTGGGATGTCGGCCGCGACCGCGTGGCAACGACGCCGGATCTGGCAACCGTGCTCGGCCTTGCCGGCGGTGGTCTGTCCGGTCAAGTGCGCAACTGGCTGCCGCATCTTCATCCCGATGACCGGGAAGGTTTTCGCGCCGCCATGGATGCCGTCGTCAAGCGTCGCCGCGGCAAGATGGATCTGATCGTGCGCGTGCGCGGCGGCGACAATCACTACAGCTGGTACAATCTGCGCGCCCGGCCGGTCGTCGGCGCCGACGGGTCGGTGATCCGCTGCATCGGCACGGCGACCGATGTCAGCGACCAGAAGCGCTCGGAAGAACGGCTGCTGCACGACGCCGTGCATGACAACCTGACCGGCCTGCCGAACCGCGAACTGTTCTTCGACCGCATCCGCTCGAATGTTGCGCTGGCCGATGTGGACCAGAACATCCGCCCGACGGTGTTCCTGATCGATCTGGACCGCTTCAAGGAAGTCAACGAAAGCGTCGGCCTCAACAATGGCGACACGATCCTGATCACGGTTGCCCGCCGCCTGAAGCGGCAGTTGCGCCCGCATGACACGCTGGCCCGGCTTGCCGGCGACCAGTTCGGGATCATACTGATCTCGGAGACCGAACCGTCTGCGATCGCGGCCTTTGCCGATGCGGTGCGCAAGACGATCAAGACGCCGATCACCTTTGCTGCGCGCGAGATCGTGCTGACGCCATCGGTCGGTCTTGCGACGTGGACCGCCGACCGGCGCCGCGCCGACGAACTGTTCAAGGATGCCGAACTCGCGCTGCACCATGCCAAGCGCTATGGCGGCGACCGGGTCGAGCCGTTCCGTCCGGCGTTCCGCGACCTCACCACCAATGTCGTGCAGCTCGGCGCCGATCTGCACAGGGCGCTCGAGCGCGGCGAGATTTCGCTGGTGTACCAGCCGATCATCCGCTGCCTGACCGGGGAAGTTGCAGGTTTCGAAGCGCTGATGCGCTGGAACCATGCACGCCGCGGGGAAGTGTCTCCATCGGAGTTCATTGCCGTTGCCGAACGGTCCGACCTGATCGGTGACCTTGGCGCCTACGCCCTCGACCGGGCGGCAGCACAGCTTATGGAATGGAACGCAACGCTTTCAGCAACGCCGGTGTTTGTCTCGGTCAACGTGTCGAGCCAGCAGTTGGTGCGCCGCGATTTCACCAACCAGGTGGCCGGCGTTCTGGCGCGCCATCCGCAGAAGCGTCACGCTTTACGGCTGGAAATCACCGAAACCTCATTGATGGAAAACCCGGAGCAGAACACGCGCATCCTGTCTCGGGTGAAGGGCCTTGGCGTGCGCCTTGCCGTCGATGATTTCGGCACCGGCTACTCGTCGCTTTCCTACCTTGCGCGTTTCCCGTTCGATGTCCTGAAAATCGACCGGTCGTTCATCGCCACCCGCTCGGCAAAGCGCGAGCCGCTGCTCCGCTCGATGATCGAGATGGCGCACGCGCTCGGCATGGAAGTCGTGGTCGAGGGCGTCGAAGATCCGGCGGACCTGGCGATGTTGAAGGCGCTCGATGCGGACTATGTGCAGGGCTTTGTCAACGGACCGCCGCTGCAGGCCGAAGATGCGGCAGCGCTGGTGCAGCGCCAGAACGCGATCATCGTCACCGAAAACGCGGCTGAATAACAAAGGACCCGGTCAGGCGTGGCCGGCTTCGCAAATGAAGTTGGCGCGGCCGATGCCCATGCGGGCGATCAGCGCGCCATATTTGGCATCATTGTTGTGATCGAAGACGATTTCCGGGTCTTCCTCGAAAGACAGCCAGGCGTTGTCGCGGATTTCCCGCTCCAATTGGCCAGCACCCCAGCCCGCATAACCCAAGGCAACAGCCGCACGGCGCGGTCCGCGCCCTGCAGCCAGCGACTTCAGGATCTGGAGCGTCGAGGTCAGATATATGTTTGCCGAGATCGGAATGGTCGACGCGGCGCAATAGTCGTCCGAATGCAGCACAAAGCCGCGATGCTCATCGACAGGACCACCCGCCCGGATCGGACCCAGCGCGCCGGACACGCCGTGGCTGCCGCGTTCGGAGAACGGGATACCCGTATGCGTCATCAACTCACCGACGCTGATCGTGGCAGGCTTGTTGACGATGAAGCCCATGGCCCCATCGGCATTGTGGGCGCAGACATAGACCACAGAATTGGCAAAATAGGACGTGTCGAGACCGGGCATCGCCACGAGAAAGCTGCCCTCGAACTGGCCGGGGCTGCGGTTGTCGGTCGTGGGTCTCAACATCTTCATGACGACAGCGTATCAAGGGATTTGCATTTGAACAGGCCTTTTTGGTCGCGCATCTCTGCAGTGTGCGTCCGCGACAGGAAAATGCCTTACGTTTCCAATACCCTCACAAACAAATGAACGTTGGTGCACAATTGCGATTTGATCCTCTTCCAGACAACGCACATACCTGCGCCATGATTTACCTCCGCCTCCGGACATTCGGTCTTTCGCTTGTCGCCCTCGCCGTGACGGTGCTGCCTTCGCCAGCGCTTGCACAGGAATGGCAGGAGACCGATGGCGCCCGCATCCGCCTTGTCATCGAGCCGCCGGTCGATGGGGCAACAACCGTTCGCGGGTTGCTGGATGTTGAGTTGGCAACCGGCTGGAAGACCTATTGGCGCGATCCGGGGGCATCGGGCATTCCACCGACGATCACCATCGATGCGGCCGCTTCGGCGGACTTCGAGGCGGCGACGCTTGCATTTCCGGCGCCGGTCTGGATCCCGTCTGACCACGGCGCTTATGCGGGCTACGACCGGCCGGTCAGTTTTCCGGTCAGCTTCACGCTGGCAAGACCGGGCCTGCCGGCCGACCTCAGCGCCTCGGTCTTTCTTGGCGTTTGCGATGATGTTTGCATTCCGGTCCAGATGACCTTTTCGCAGAAGATCGAGGCAGCAACCGGCTCGTCGCTGGCCGGTGCACGCGTGGCGCAAGGCCATGCCGGCCTGCCGAAAGATGCCTACGGTGCGTTCTCGGTCACCGCATTGCCTGCCGAAAATCCCGCAATGGTGCGCATCGGCGTCACGGCTCCGGCCCCTGAATCGCTGGAACTTTTCCTCTTCAGTGCCGATGGCACCCAATTCCATCCGCCGAAAGCTGTCGGAACCGACGGGGGCATGACCGTCTTTGAAGTCTCCCCGCTGCGTCTCAAGGATGGCGGGTTTGCCGGACCGGTCGAAGTCACGGCGGTAAGCAGTGGCCTTGCTGTGACGGGCACAATCGATGTCACGATTCTGCCGGCCGAGTGACCGCTGTCCCTTCACAAGTCTGAATCACTGGCTATGTACGGACGGTAACTGAACAGGAGAACTATCCATGACCATCGAAGTCGGCCAAGCATTGCCAAACATCACCGTCAAGGCGCAGACGCCGGACGGCCCCGCCGAGGTCGCGATGTCCTCGATCCTTGATGGCCGCACCGTGGTGGTCTTTGCCGTTCCCGGCGCTTTCACGCCCACTTGCACGCTGAACCACCTGCCCGGCTTCATGGAAAACCGCGATGCGATCCTTGCCAAGGGCGTTGACGAGATCGTGTGCATCGCCGTCAACGATCCGTTTGTCGTCGGTGCCTGGGCTGATCAGGCCGGCGGGCGTGACAAGATGCGTTTCATCGCCGATTGGGATGCAGCTTTCACCAAAGCGATCGGCATGGACATCGACCTTTCCGGCGGCGGTCTTGGCGTGCGCTCGAAGCGCTATTCCATGCTGGTCAAGGACGGCACGGTCACCGCGCTCAATGTCGAAGATTCGCCCGGCAAGGCCGACGCTTCTGGGGCAGCGCGCATGCTGGAAATCCTCGCCTGATTTGTTTTTCGGATTGTCAATCTTCATCCAGCCCGGCGCGGTCACGGATAAACCCCGCGATCGCCCCGGCGACGGCCCCGCCGACCACGCCTGACCCAGCGGTCGCCATAGACCACGCATCGGCGACAAACCAGACAAGGCCAAAACCGATCAGGCCGCCAATCAGCGCATAAGCGAACAGCTTTGCTGCCTTGTTCTTCATCGGTTTGTCCTCCCCTGCCCTGTCACGCCTTCGATTTGAAGGGCGCCATGCCCTCACGCGCCAGTTCGTCGGCGCGCTCGTTGTCATCATGGCCGGCATGGCCCTTGACCCAGTGCCACGTCACCTTGTGGCGATGCGTCAGTTCGTCGAGTGCCTGCCACAGTTCCACATTCTTGACTGGCTTCTTGGCCGCGGTCTTCCAGCCATTGCGCTTCCAGCCATGGATCCAGCCTGAGATCCCGTCCTTCACATAGCTGGAATCGGTGTGGATCTCGACCGGATGCGGGCCACCCTTTAACGCTTCCAGCGCACGGATCGCCGCCAACAACTCCATTCGGTTGTTGGTGGTGTCGGCTTCGCCGCCCGACAGTTCCTTGCGCGTGCCATTCCATTCAAGGATCGCGCCCCAGCCACCCGGCCCGGGATTGCCGGAACAGGCCCCATCGGTGTGGATCACAATCGTCTTGGGGTCAGACATCGGGCCTGTTCCGTTTTGTCTTGCCGCGAGGCCGGACTGGAAACCGGTTCCCACTTTCCCTGGCCTTGCTTATGCCGCAAGGCCGGACGGTAAACCGGTTCCCACTTTCCCTGGCCTTGCTTGAACACGCCCCATCAGTGTGGATCACAATCGTCTTGGGGTCAGACATCGCTTACGCTATCTCCAGACCATATTCGCGCGGCGAGGTAATGCCGGCGTGGAACCGCATCTTGCGGCGGTATTCATCCGGGTCCTTCTTGACGACAAGCGAGCCGGGCGGTGTTGTCACCCAGTCGTAGAGCCGCGTCAGCATGAAACGGAGCGCGGCGCCGGTCGCAAGCAGCGGCAATGCCTCTGCCTCGGCTTTAGAAAGTGGCCGCACCGCCTGATAGGCGGCGAGCAGCGCCCTGCCCTTGGTCAGGTTGAAGGCGTGGTCGCGCTCGAAGCACCAGGCGTTGAGGCAGACGGCGACGTCATAGACCAGCATGTCCGTACAGGCGAAATAGAAGTCGATGATGCCTGACAGTTTGCCGTTGATGAAAAACACGTTGTCCGGGAACATGTCGGCATGGATCACACCCTTGGGCAGGTCACGCACCCAGTCGCGCTCCAGCCGTTCCAGAACCGTCTCGACCTCGTCGACAAGGGCGGCATCCATCGCGTCATGTGCAGCGCGGCACTGATTCCAGAGCGGGCGCCAGTCCTCCAGCGTCAGCCCGTTGCGGCGGGTCATTGCAAACCCGTCGCCCGCCAGATGCAGGCTGGCCAACCCGCTGCCGGTTCCGGCGCAATGGGTTGCCGTCGGGCGGCGCGGCCAGACCCCTTCGAGAAACGTCACAAGTGCTGCCGGCCTGCCGGCCAGCGTGCCGAGCATCGTGCCGTCCGGCCGCTTGACTGGTTCCGGACAGGACAGGCCATTCTTGGCAAGATGCTGCATCAGGTTCAGGAAGAACGGCAGATCGTCCGGGTTCACACGCTTCTCGTAAAGCGTCAGGATGAATGTGCCGGCGCCGCAGTGGACCAGAAAATTCGAGTTCTCGACGCCCTCGGCAATGCCCTTGTAGGAAAGTAGCGGGCCGATGCCATATGTGGCGAGAAAGGCCGAAAGTTCTTCTTCCGAGATATCGGTATAGACGGCCATTCAGGCTTCAACCCCATTGAGAAATGCCATGTCGGTGGCGGCAAGCGGAGTGTCCCGAAGCGAGCGCATGACCGGGAAAAGCTCGGTCTCTTCGACGGTCAGTGCCAGATCGACGGTGACTGCGAAACGATCGCGAAAGGCATCAATGATTTCGGCAACGATGATCTCCGGCGCCGAAGCACCTGCCGACAATCCGACGAGGCGCGGCGTTCCGATTGCCTGCCAATCCAGTTCATCGGCACGCTGCACCAGCAGCGCCGCCTTCGCGCCGGACCGCTGCGCCACTTCGACCAAGCGCTTGGAGTTGGACGAATTGGGCGCACCGACAATCAGGAACAGGTCGGTGCCGGGCGCTGCCAGCTTGACTGCATCCTGGCGGTTGGTCGTCGCATAGCAGATCGAATCCGATGACGGTGCCGCAAGGGCCGGAAACCGCGCCTGAAGCGCGGCGATCACATCGGCGGTGTCATCGACGGAAAGCGTCGTCTGCGTCACATAGCCAAGGTGGTCCGCATCGGGCACCACAAGGGCCGGCACATCGTCCGGCGTTTCAACCAGGGTCACGGTGCCTTCCGGCAATTGCCCCATCGTGCCGATGACTTCCGGATGGCCGGCATGGCCGACCAGCAGCACATGGCGGCCAAGGCGCTGATGGCGCATCGCCTGCTTGTGCACCTTGGAGACGAGAGGACAGGTGGCGTCCAGATACAAAAGGTTCATCGCCTCGGCATTGGCCGGAACCGATTTCGGCACGCCATGCGCCGAGAAAACCACCGGACGGTCGCGGTGCGCGTCCGGGATATCGGTCAGTTCGCGGATGAAGACCGCGCCGCGCTCGCGAAGGCCTTCGACGACAAACCGGTTGTGCACGATCTCGTGGCGCACATAGACCGGCGCGCCATATTTCTTCAGCGCCAGCACCACGATCTGGATGGCGCGATCAACGCCGGCGCAAAAGCCGCGCGGTTCGCACAGAAGGATGGTCAGGTCGGGTTTGTCGGCTGTGCTGGTCATCATGGGTTCGGTTTGAAACCGCTGCGGTGGTCAAGTCAAGCGTCGCGACCGGTCATGGCGCGGCGCACCATCACGCCGACGATGACTGTCAGCGTCAGCGCCAGTCCGTACCAGGTCACGGCATACTGAAGGTGGTTGTTGGGAAGTTCGATCAGCGTGACGCCCGGCACTGGAAACTGGTCCTGAGGGTAGTCCCGGTCCGGATATCCGGCATCAAGGAAGAACGGCACAACGGCGTCTTGCGGAAGGCCGGCGGCGGCGCTCATCCCCGAAAGGTCTTTCCAGTACCAGATGTTTCCGACCGGATCATTGTCCGGCACCACAAAGGACGGCTTGCCCGGCAATTGCTGGCGGAGCAGGCCTTCGACGGTCACCGGCCCATCGGTCAGGCTTTGCGCGCGAAGCTCCGGCTCCTTGAGGTCAAAGGGGACAAAACCTCGATTGATGAAGACAATCGCATCCGGGATTTGCGGCACGATGGCTGGGGTATAGACATAATAGCCCGAGCGGCCCCGGTGGGTCGCAAAGAAATGCTGCTCGCGCTCGTTCATGAATACGACTTCGCCGGCCGCAGGCTTGTACTCCAGCCCATCGGCAACAATGCGCCCTTGGCGAAGGTCCATTATGACCTTTGCCAGCGGCTCGGCGGGAGCATCCGTTCGTGCAGCGATCGTTGCAAGCAGGTCCTGCTTCCAGGCGAGACGCTGCACCTGCCAGGTGCCAAGCACCAATAAGACCACCAGCGCGGGCAACGCGACCGCGATCAGCAGCCACGGGACTTTTCGGTTCTGCGCCGTGCCGGTTGCCATCTCAACTCCGCCTGAAAGCGAACGGGCGATCATGCCGCCATGACCGCCCGTGCCGTTTCGTCAATGTGTCGGTCTCAGCCGTGATAGATCGGAGCGCCCCACGAGCCCCAGACATACACGACGAAGAACAGGAACAGCCAAACTACGTCGACAAAGTGCCAATACCAGGCGGCCGCTTCGAAGCCGAAATGCTGCTGCGGCGAGAAGTGCCCGGCAAGCGCCCGGAAATAGCAGACCAGAAGGAAGATCGTGCCGACGAACACATGGAAGCCGTGGAAACCGGTCGCCATGTAGAAGGTCGCGCCATAAAGCGAGCCGGAGAACGAATACGGCGCATGGGCATATTCGTAGACCTGGACTGCGGAGAACAGCAGGCCGAGCGCAATCGTCAGCGCCAGACCCCACTTCAGACCTGCGCGGTCATTGTGCAGCAGCGCATGGTGCGCCCAGGTGACCGTGGTGCCCGACAGCAGCAGGATGACCGTGTTGTATAGCGGAAGATGCAGGGGGTCGAGCACTTCAAGGCCGGCCGGCGGCCACTGACCGCCGGTGTAGGCGAGACGGCCGACCTGTTTGGCTTCATCGAAGAACAGGCTTGCGTCGAAGACTGCCCAGAACCAGGCCGCAAAGAACATCACCTCGGAGGCGATGAACATGATCATGCCGTAACGCAGATGGAGCGACACCACGCGTGTGTGGTGACCCTGATGGGCCTCACGCACGGTATCTGCCCACCAGCCGAACATGGTGTAAAGCACCAGCGCCAGACCGAGGAAGAATGTCCACGGATTGGCCATCGGCAGGCCGAGCATTGAAAACTCGTTGCCCTGCGCGGCCTGCATCCAGCCGATGGCGCCAATCGCCATGACCAGCGCGCCAATCGAGCCGAGCAGCGGCCAGGGGCTTGGATCGATGATGTGGTAGTCGTGGTTCTTGGTATGCGATTCAGCCATGGCTCACCCCCGCGTGTCGTTACTGGTGCCGGCCGGCGCTGCAGCGTCCGGCGCAAGCGGTGTCGTTTCAATCCCCGACGTCTTTGCTGCGGTCGGCTCGACCGCAAAGAACGTGTAGGACAGCGTGATTGTCGAAATGTCTTTCAACTCCGGCACATCGACAATCGCCGGATCGATGAAGAAGACGACGGGCATCTCCATTTCTTCGCCTGGCTGCAAGGTCGTTTCGGTGAAGCAGAAGCACTCGATCTTGTTGAAATAGGCGCCCGCCGCCTGCGGCGTGACGTTGAAGGTCGCCGACCCGGTGATCGGGCGATCGAACGGATTGCGCGCCGTGTAGGAGATTTGCGTCGATTCGCCGATCTTCAGAGTCACGGAGCGCTGCAGCGGCTTGAACTCCCAAGGAATGCCGGGACCGGTGTTGGCATCGAACCGCACACCGATGGTCTGATCGAGGACAATTTGCGGCGCAAGTTCGGCGCGCTGGGTCGTGCCGCCGTAGCCCGTCACCTGGCAGAACAGGCGATAAAGCGGAACGGACGCGTAGGCGAGGCCGATCATCGAGGCAAAAAACAACAGGCAGACAATCGCCACGTTGCGGTTGCGGTTGCGCTGGTTGCGGTCAAGGTCCGGCAGGATATCGGAGATCATGCTCATGTTGCCCTCACAGCGGCCGGTTCATGACGGCAGGGCCGAACTTTATGACCGTCACGACGTAAAACATCACGACAAGCCCTGCAAGGCAGAGACCGATCGCCAGACTGCGGCGCTTGCGGGCTTTCGCCTGCGCTTCGGTGAGTTTCACGGTTTCCATGGGCGTGTTCATGGCTTCAACCCCACATGGCCAGCAGGCGAATTGCCAGCGTCTCGACAAACAGGATCGCAAACAGCGCGAAGAGATAGGTCAGCGAAAAACGGAACAGCTTCTTTGCCGGAACCATGGTCGCATCGCCATCAGCCATGCGCCAGACGGCAATCGCATGGCGCATGAAATTGAGGCCGAGCAGCACGGCTGCCGCACCATAGACCGGACCGGCAAAGCCCATCGGCCACGGAAGAACCGCAAAGACCGTGAGCAGCACCGAATAGACCAGCATCTGCAGCTTGGTTGCGCGCTCGCCTGCCACATTCGGAAGCATCGGAACGCCAGCCATGTCGTAGTCGCGCAGTTTGAAGAGGGCCAGCGCCCAGAAGTGCGGCGGCGTCCACAGGAAGATGATCATGAATAGCACGACCGACTCCAGCGAGACCGAACCGGTCACCGCCGCCCAGCCGATCATTGGCGGGAAAGCGCCCGCAGCACCGCCGATGACGATGTTCTGCGGCGTCGAGCGCTTGAGCCACATCGTGTAAATGACCGCGTAGAAGAAGATCGTGAAGGCGAGCAGGCCACCGGCGACCCAGTTGGTCACAAGACCGAGCGTCAGGACGGACAAAACCGAAAGCACGATCCCGAAGCCGAGCGCCTCGCCGGCGGTCACCTTGCCGGACGGCACAGGACGCTTGGCAGTGCGGCTCATCACCGCGTCGATATCGGCGTCATACCACATGTTCAGCGCGCCCGAGGCGCCTGCCCCGACCGCGATGGCAAGGATCGCGATGGCGGCGATGACCGGGTTGGGCGAGACGGGGGCAACGAGCATGCCGACCAGAGCCGTGAAAACCACAAGCGACATCACGCGCGGCTTAAGGAGATCGAAAAAATCGCGCGGCGTCGCCTCGGAAATACGGATCCCGGAGGTCGTCGATACGGTGTCTTCTGCAACTGCCATGGACGCTGCCATGCTCCCGGTCTGTTTTGAGGGCGGTTCGTGCCAGCCCTGCTTTTCTGGTTGTCTTATCTGTGGACCGGCGCGCGAAGGGTGCTCCGCGCGCCGTCATTTCCTAGAGCCTTGGTGCTGCGCGGCTTACTTGATGCGCGGCAGTTCTTCCCACTGGTGGAACGGCGGCGGCGACGAGAGCTGCCATTCCAGGGTCGTTGCACCTTCACCCCACGGATTGGCTCCGGCTTCGCGCTTGCGGGCGAAGGCTTCGAACACGCCGTAAAGGAAGATCAGGACACCGACTGCAGAGAGGTACGAGCCCCACGACGAAACGAGGTTCCAGCCCGCATAGGCATCCGGATAGTCGATATAGCGGCGCGGCATGCCGGCAAGACCGAGGAAGTGCTGCGGGAAGAAGACGAGGTTCACGCCGATGAAGGTCACCCAGAAGTGCGCCCGGGCGATCGTCGAGTTGTACATGTAGCCGAACATCTTCGGGAACCAGTAGTACCAGGCCGCAAAGATCGCGAACACCGCGCCCAGCGACAGCACGTAGTGGAAGTGCGCGACGACATAATAAGTGTCATGCAGCGAGCGGTCGAGGCCGGCATTGGCGAGCTGGACGCCGGTCACGCCGCCAAGGGTGAACAGGAAGATGAACCCGACAGCCCAAAGCATCGGCGTGCGCATCTCGATCGAACCTCCCCACATGGTGGCAATCCACGAGAAGATCTTCACGCCGGTCGGCACGGCGATCACCATCGTCGCGAAGACGAAATAGCGCTGCGTGTCGAGCGACAGGCCGACCGTGTACATGTGGTGCGCCCAGACGATGAAGCCGACGACGCCGATCGCGACCATCGCATAGGCCATGCCGAGATAGCCGAAGATCGGCTTGCGCGAGAAGGTCGAGACGATGTGGCTGACGATGCCGAAGGCCGGCAGGATCAGGATGTAGACTTCCGGGTGACCGAAGAACCAGAACAGGTGCTGGAACAGGATCGGGTCGCCGCCGCCTTCAGGGGTGAAGAAGGTGGTGCCGAAGTTGCGGTCAGTCAAAAGCATGGTGATGGCACCAGCAAGAACCGGCAGCGAAAGCAGCAGGAGGAAGGCGGTGATCAGCACCGACCAGGCAAACAGCGGCATCTTGTGCAGCGTCATGCCCGGTGCGCGCATGTTGAAAATCGTCGTGATGAAGTTAATCGCGCCAAGGATCGACGATGCGCCGGCGATGTGCAGCGACAGGATCGCGAAATCCATTGCAGGGCCGGGCTGGCCGGTGGTCGAAAGCGGCGGGTAGATCGTCCAGCCGCCACCTACGCCATAGGCGCCGGGTGCAGACGGCATGAACATGGAAATGACGAGCAGGATCACGGCCGGCGGCAAAAGCCAGAACGAGATGTTGTTCATGCGCGGGAACGCCATGTCCGGCGCGCCGATCATGATCGGAACCATCCAGTTGGCAAAGCCGCCGATCAGCGCAGGCATGACCATGAAGAAGATCATGATCAGGCCGTGGCCGGTGGTGAACACGTTGTACATGTGCTTGCCGGCATCGATGGCCGCATCGCCTTCAACGCCGTAGACCATCGCGGCAAGGCCGTGGAAGATCTGGATGCCCGGCTCCGCCAGTTCCCAGCGCATCATCACCGACAGGAAACCGCCGAACACACCCATGATGATCGCGAAGATCAGGTAGAGTGTGCCGATGTCCTTGTGGTTGGTCGAAAACAGCCACCGGTTCACGAAGCCTATTGGCTTGTGATCGTGGTGAGCGTCGTGGACTGCAATGTCTGCCATGGTTCGGTCCGGTCCCTTTGGAAAGGCGTCAGTTGTTGTTCGCGGCGAGCTTGCTGCGCGCTTCGAGCGTCGCCATCAGCACGCGATTGGCGGTGCCGACGTCTTCGCGTGCGGCGGTCAGCCAGCTTGAATAGTCTTCCTTGGAAACGACCCGCACGGCGATCGGCATGAAGGCGTGGTCCTTGCCGCAGAGTTCCGAGCACTGGCCGTAGTAGATGCCTTCGGCCTGCGCGTGGAACCATGTCTCGTTGAGACGGCCGGGAACTGCATCCATCTTCACGCCGAAAGCCGGCATGGCCCAGGAGTGCAGAACGTCGCCGGCAGTGACCAGAATGCGGACGGTCGTGTTGACCGGAACGACCACTTCATTATCGACGGCCAGCAGGCGCGGATAGGCTCCCTTGTCTTCCTTGCCGGCGGCAGCGCGGTCTTCTTCCTTCAGCATGAGCTGGTCGAAGGAGACATCGGCGCCGTCTTCGGTCTGGTATTCATAGCCCCAGTACCACTGGTAACCGGTTGCCTTGACGGTCATTTCCGGTTCGGTCGGCGGCGTGAACTGTTTGGTCAGCAGCTGGAACGACGGGACAGCAAGCATCAGGAGGATGACAATCGGTCCGACAGTCCAGATCACTTCGATGATCGTGTTGTGGCTGGCGCGCGAGGCAACCGGGTTGGCTTTGCGGCTGTAGCGCACGATGACCCAGCCGAGCAGGCCCATAACGAGAAGAACGATCGGGAGAAGGAAATAGAAGGTGTAACGCTCGAACCAGCGGATTTCTTCCATGATGCCGGTTGCAGCCGGCTGGAAGTTCAGCTGCCAATCGACCGGCTGTGCGGCAAAGGCGGCAGGCGCCAGAACGACAGCGACGGTGGCAAGAGCGGACAAGGTTATTGCGGCCAAAACGGCGCGCGAACGGATGTTCAACACGTCAGTAGTCTCCCGATGCGGCGGGCGTAAATTCCGCCTTCAGTCCTGCGCCATTTACAACCACAATCAATGGTCGCCCGCAACTGCGACAGATGGACCAGTCTGCGACAATTCGCGCACAACAGTGCAAAAGTGTCGCAGCTTTCCTCGGGACTTTTTCACTCCGGGACATGTTTTTGCCGGTTTGGCCGGTTCTTTGCTGCCTTGATTGAAGGACAGCATGTCAAATGTCCGCAACACGCCTAAAATGTTGAAAACAGTGCCGATGATTCGCCGCTCCATCAAGGACAAACGCCGCATGACAAAGTCCGTTGCCGTTTTCGCCGCTGCGCTGACCTTCACGGCAGCCGCTCTTGCCCCCGCGCAGGCCCAGACCGACACGGTTCGCGGTGAATATGGCTGGTGGCAGTTGCGCTGCTCGACGCCCGCCGGCGCCACGGCCGAGCAATGCGTGCTGATCCAGAATGTGGTGGCGGACGACCGGCCCGAGCTCGGCCTTTCGGTCGTCGCCTTCCGCACCGCCGACCGCAAGGCACAGATCCTGCGCATCCAGGTGCCGCTCGGCGTGCTGCTGCCGAACGGTCTCGGCCTGCACATCGACGGCAAGGACATGGGCCGCGCCTATTTCGTGCGCTGCTTCACCGATGGCTGCTATGCCGAAGTGATCCTCGAAGAGCCGCTGTTGGCGAGCCTGAAGACCGGAACCGAGGCGACCTTCACCGTCTTCGACACGCCCGAGGAAGGCATCGGCATTCCGGTCGATCTCAAGGGTTTCACGGACGGGTTCGCCGCGCTGCCGTGAGGGGACGGGGCGTCAAACGCCCCAGTCCGTCCATAGCGCGTCCGCGATATCCTGAACGGTGATCAGGCTTCCGGGATTGCGGAAGACCAGAACATCGGCTCCGAAATCGAGGCGGATGTTGCCGTTTGGTGCCGTGATGGCGAGCGCTTCAAGTTCGGATGCCGTACCAGCCCAAAGATCGGGGTTGATGGCGATCCTGTCCTCGCCCGGTGTGAAATCTGCGATGATGTCCCTACCGCTCCCGGCTGAGAACACGAAAATGTCGCTGCCAGCGCCGCCATGCAGCCGGTCATCGCCTTGACCACCGTCGAGGTAATCATCGCCATTTCCACCGAAAAGACTGTCCTCGCCGCCATCGCCGGACAGGAAATCGTTTCCGTTGGCACCGCGCAGTTCATCGGCGCCATTCATCCCGAAAAGGATGTTGTCGCGGCCATTTCCGAAAAGCAGATCGTCCCCGTTCGTGCCGATGGCGTTTTCAACATTGATGATCACATCGAACTCACCGACCGCGACTTCCTGCGCCTCGGTCGTGTTCAAATAGACAAGCACGCCTGCGTCGCCGGAATAGACGACCCAGTCGTTCCCCGCGCCGCCATTGATCACGTCATTGCCCTGACCGCCGATCAGGATGTCATCGCCAGCGCGCCCGAGCAGCGTGTCATCGCCGTCATTGCCGTCGATGATATCATTGCCTGCGCTGCCGGTGACCTCGTCATTGCCCTCCAGTGCATCAACGAAATTCGCGTTGATGCCTTCGGTCGTCTGGGGGTCGAGCGTGACGGCATCATTGCCGGGCGTCGTCGATGACGGAACGCCGGAATCGTCGGCGGTGCCGGAATAGTCGGGCTCGTAGGGTTCCTGCACGGCCAACAGTTCGGCGGTGCCTAAGTGAGCAGTTCCGTAGTTTGCCGGATTTTCGTAATACCAGAAACCGGGACGAATGCCGTCTGGCAACTCTGTGTTCGGATTAATGATGGTCTGCGGCGGCTCGTAGAACTCGTCCCATTCGGAAAATTCGATCCCGAAGTCACCGGCAACAAACCCCTCTATGACCACCGTGCACATCAAGCCGAAGGTCAGTTCTTCCGGCACTTCGACATCGCCATCCACGGCCCGGTAGCGCCAGACCTCGATTGTCAGGTCGCTTCCATCCAGCGCATACGTCACCTCGAAACCGCACCACGCGGCGTACTGGTATCCTGCAAGGTCGCTTCCGTAGATACTGTACGATGCACTGGTGACGACGCCGTCTGTCGCTTGCTCAAACCGGCCCTGCCCGCCCCACGATCCGAAGTCCAATTGTTCGAGGCCGCCGAGGAGTTCAAAACCGAGATCGGAGGCTTCGTCTTCGCCGTCAAGTTCATCTTCCAGCCGGAAGACGATCCGGTCGCCGGCGTCACCACCGCCGACGATGGTGTCGGTGCCGCTGTTCTCGCCGACGATGATCATATCGTTGTCGCCATCGCCGAGCCCCGACGTGCCGCCGGCATTGTGGGCGATCGCTCCGGACGCCTGGTTGATGAGGAACCAGCCATTGCCGATGTCGATGGTGTCATCGCCGGCGCCGCCTTCGATGACATCCTCGCCATTTCCACCGGCCAGCCGGTCGTCGCCCGCCCCGCCCGACAGCCGGTCATCCCCGGCCCCGCCGTTGAACACGTCCACATTGGGCGTGTCGCGAGGGTCGGCCGGGTCGAAATCGGTGTCGCCGGTCAGGGTGAGGTCGATGGGACGGTTCGGGAGGAAAATATTGTCAATGCCATCCTGAATGACGTTCGACTGCAGCCCGGGAAACTGGTCTGCCAGTTCCGGAGATATGGCCATCTCAAATGGTTGCGCATTGATGCCCAAACTCCAAAGGACCGACCCCGCAAATGTGTTGGAGTTCTGTTCGGGACCGTAGCCGACAAATTCGTCTTGGATTGCAGTGGCAACAGAGATCATTTGGTTCCAGACCGCGTCAAGATCAGCGCCCTCTGCGAAACTGATAGGTAGGTGCTGATAGTCCGGCAATCCCGGCAACGCGTCCTTAACCTCACTGTTGTCCACGGTCAGCGTTCGAGGGCCACCAAACTCGGGGTCTTCGCTTTCCCACAAGACAACCCAGTCGGCCCCTATTGGTAGCAGGTTGGCCCGGGTGACTTCGATTTCGATCCAGCCCTTAGCGTTCCCGTCGGAAGCGCCTTGCGCGCCGACAATCTGGAAATGACCCGAATTTGCATAGCGATCCGTCACCTCGTTGAAGAACGCCAAGCGCGCGGCCACGTCGGGCCTCAGCACTGCCAATTGTTCTGCATCAGGTGCCGGAACGACCGGAAAGTAGCGGGTCAGTCCTGCCTGGGTGGCGCCCAGTCCGATTCCGATAAGGTTGGTCATGAAATATCTCCATCTTGCGACAAGTCAAAACAGCCGGGTTGGCGGGTACTCGTGCCCGACCCCTGTGAGATTGAGATCGATGCCATAGTAAGCGCGGACGAACATCGCTTCGGAACCAAGCAGCCATTCGAGCGGATAGATCGGAAACGTGCGCTGGGCCGGCAGGAACCCGTATTTGGGACCCAGTCCAGTTACGCGGACCGATAATGCGGCAACGGATGGGTTGCGCGCGACTTTGTCGGGAAAATCATCTCTTTCTCGATAGTCCCGAACCGAAGTCTTAATGCCTTGGCACGCAAACCAGTTGGCCAATTTGTGAGGCGTGTCATGCGTGCGTGCAGCGGCAACAACAATGCCCTCAATGTCCCTTGCCACGGCAAAATGCCCCCATGCCGTGCGATAGTCGATATACTCCCTCGAGACGCAGCGGCCTTCATCGGGAAAATCGAGGCAGATGTCGCCGTCGATCCGTCCGGCCGGGCAGAGCAGCTTTTCAAAGTTTGCTCGCAGGTCTTTTTCGAGTTCCGCCCGCGCATAGGCACGAAAGGCCTCGCCCGCCGAAAAATACACCGCCGCCACACAAAGCCAGACCATGATCGTGCGCTTGCTGATCTTCATGACGTGAGAGGGCCATCAGCGCGCGCGGGTTGCAATGCCTCCGGAATCACCGGGATGGTCAAATCCACCTCCGGTATCCATGCAGTGAATGAAATGTAAGATGCACCAACTGATATGCTTTGGACAGACATGTTTCACTCCTTCAAGATCAGTACAGCAAACGTTGTGTGCCTACAGCGATGTTGGAAATTCTCACGCCATCGCGGAATGCGATCGTCACAACCGCGTCATCCACGCCCGCAATAGGACGGATGGGCCACGGCCAGTTCTCAGTGGTCCAAATTGAGTACCCACCAATGTAGTTCACCGCGAAATACATGTTCATTCCGGTCTGACCGACATGTTTCAGCGCGGGCTGGACCCTGATTTGACGAAAACCCTGACAGGCGAGCCAGTTGGCAAGCCTCTGTTTGCTTTGATCGAACTCACGATACTTGGCCGCCAGCAGGTCGTAGATCGCTTGGCGCCCGTGCACGCGTTTCCATACCGTTCGGAAATCGATATATTCGCCGCTCACGCATTTGCCGATGTTCGGAAAGCCCGCGCAGACCTCGCCTTCCAGTTCACGCGAAGGACACACGTTCTCCTGAAAACTGGCATACATCTCGCGCTCCAGCGTGGCGCGGGCCCAGTGGCGCACGGCCTCGCCCGCCGCGAAATACATCGCCGCCACACCAAGCCAGACCATGATCGTGCGCTTCGCAATCCTCATGACGTGAGAGGGCCATCAGCGCGCGCGGGTTGCAATACCCAAGAAATGGGAGGGTGGAGGGTTGGTGAATTGCACGCGAAAACCGGTTTGAAACCGGCGCCCGCCGTTTCGCGCGAGCGGGCGAGGCCCGTCAGCCCATGGACCGCATCTCCCACCCATCCTTGCTGTCGCGCGGTCAGGCGAGGCCTTTGCCGCTGCCGGCAGAGGCCCTAGCCCCCGGTGGCCGGCAACAGGCCTGAAACGGTCGCCATCCGCAGCATGAGCACATGGCGCTCGGCCTTCAGCCGAGCATGCGACTGCCGGGCACTGCCGAGACGTTCGGCCTGGACGACTACGGCATCCAGATCGCCGATCCCGGCGGCATACTGCTTCTGGCGCGAAACCAGCCCCTGCTGCGTTGCCGCCACCTCCTGATCCACGAGGTTCAACTGCCATTCGATGGCGCGGTAGGTTTCCCAATCCTGGGCAATCTGCTTTTCAACCTCAAAGGCGGTGTCCTGCGCCCGGTAGTGGGCCGATGCGGCCTGTGCGCGCGCTTCGCGGACATCGGCCATCGTGTTGATGTCAACGAGCGGCACGCGCAGACGAACCTGGATGGAGTAGCGGTCAGGATCAACGCCGGTGCTGCCGCTCTGGTCGAAGACATGGCTGTACTCGCCGTTGAGATCGATTTGCGGCAAGTATTTGCCATAGGCAGCGCGCTTGGCGAAGTTTGCCGCGTCGGCGCGTTCGCGGGCCGCGCCGATGATGTTGCTGCGCGAACGGGCGGCGGCGACAAGAGCGACCT
>JBGSWL010000017.1:0-3639 GCA_041752455.1 Roseitalea sp.
TGACTTTGGCCAGATTCGACGTGTTTGCGCGTGGTTTAAGCGCCGCCGCAAGGCAAGGCAACGGGCCAGATGCGGCGGGGATCACCCTCCGGCAACGTCTCCTGCCGCGGCCGCACCCGACCAATCGAACCGGCCGTGCAGGATTTCACTGTCCGCCTGGCGCTCCAAGCGGGCCTGCAGGCCCAGAAGCGTCGCCGCCAGTACAGGCGCCTGCTCCGGCAGCGTGACTGCATTGCGGATTAGGGTATCTGCCATGACCGCCTCCCGGCCTGCCCTGTCTGGGGCGCCGAGAGCCGCGAACAGGGCCTTGCCGAGACCGGAATGACCCTCTGCAAGGGTGCGGACCTTGCGGGCAATGGAGGCGTCGCCCACGCCTTTTTCCCGGAAAGCCGCATCAAATCCGTCCAGAACCAGCGTGTTCAGGCTTTCCATCAATTTCCGGGCCTCTGCCCCGCCCAGCTGGCTGATGCGCACACAGGCAAGGCTGGTCATCACGGTGACCATCCGGGACCGGCCCTCGAACGTGTCCGGGACGCCTGCACGCGCATAGTATTCAGGCACCAGCGCCGCCTTCAGGACGCCCTCATAGGCCGTTGACGCGGCCTTCTGGCGCGCAATACGCCTCTGGAACCAGTTGCCCGAAAATGCCGTCAAGAATGTACTCCCATGCTTGCCAAGCCCGGTTAGCCCCGGCTAGGTCGTTCGTCAAAGTCCATCGGGAGCGACTCCATGCGTAAAAGTGCCATCCTGGCGGCCAGCCTTCTCGCTTTGCCCCTGACCGCGTGCCTGACGCCGGCCCGCGATTTCCACGGATACATTCCCGACGAAGTCCAGCCGTTCGATATCAAACCGGGCGAAGACACGCGCTCCTCCGTGGTCGCGCAACTTGGCTCGCCCTCCACCGAAGGCCTGTTCGACACCAATACCTGGTTCTACATCTCGGACGTCCAGGAACGCCTCGCCTTCTACAAGCCGAAAGTCGCGGAGCGCAGCATCACGGCCATCAAGTTCGGCGAAGATGACAAGGTCGATGAAGTGCTGCGCTATACCGCCGCCGATGGCCAGGTGATCAGCTATACCGCGCGCGAAACCGCCACCCGCGGCCGCGAGCTAGGCCTCTGGGAACAGATCTTCGGCACGGTCGGCGCAGTCCGCCTGCCGAACACCGACGAAGCCACCCCGGGCAATCCGACCGGCCGCCGGCAATAGGTTTCTGCCGCAGCGATCGCCGCAAGAAAAAAGCCCCGGAACCGAAGTTCCGGGGCTTCTCTTTTGGTCTGGACCTGAGGCCTAGTGCGCGAGCACGGCGAGCATCAGGAGAGCCACGATGTTGGTGATCTTGATCATCGGGTTCACGGCAGGTCCTGCCGTGTCCTTGTAAGGGTCACCGACAGTGTCACCGGTCACGGCAGCCTTGTGGGCTTCGGAGCCCTTGCCGCCATGGTGGCCGTCTTCGATATACTTCTTGGCATTGTCCCATGCGCCGCCGCCCGAGGTCATCGAGATGGCCACGAACAGGCCGGTCACGATCACACCGAGAAGCATGGCACCAACCGACGCCAACGCCGGACCGCTACCGGCAATCAGCCAGATGGCTGCGAACAGCACGAGCGGCGAGAGCACCGGAAGCAGAGAAGGAACAACCATTTCCTTGATCGCAGCTTGCGTCAGGATATCCACTGCGCGGCCATAGTCGGGCTTCACTTCGCCCTTCATGATGCCCGGCATTTCGCGGAACTGGCGGCGGACTTCCTCGACCACAGCCTGAGCCGCACGTCCCACCGCCATCATCGACATGCCGCCGAAGAGGAACGGCAGAAGGCCGCCGAACAGGAGGCCGACCACGACGTAGGGGTTGGCAATCGAGAAGTCGACCGTGACGCCGTAGAAGAACGAGCCTTCAACCGCTCGCTCCGAGAAGTACTTCAGGTCTTCCGCATACGCCGCAAACAGCACGAGCGCGCCGAGACCGGCCGAACCGATGGCATAGCCCTTGGTCACGGCTTTGGTCGTGTTGCCGACAGCATCGAGCGCATCGGTCGTCTTGCGGACTTCCGATGGCAGCTCGGCCATCTCGGCAATGCCGCCGGCATTGTCCGTGACCGGACCAAAGGCATCGAGCGCAACGATCATGCCGGCAACGCCGAGCATGGTGGTGGTTGCGATAGCGATACCGTAGAGGCCGGCGAGGTTGTAGGTCAGCAGGATGCCGCCGATGATCGTCAGCGCCGGAAGCGCAGTGGCCTCCAGCGAGACAGCAAGGCCCTGGATGACGTTCGTGCCATGGCCCGACTCGGAGGCTTTCGCGATCGAGCGCACCGGGCGGTACTTGGTTTCGGTATAGTAAGCCGTGATCACGACGATCAGCAGTGTCACGAACAGACCCGCCACGCCGCAAGCAAACAGCTTCCAGCCCGTGATGTCTGCCCACTCACCCGTCACACCGTTTACAAGACCGAGCTTCTCGCCCGCGCCGTCCAGCGTGCCGGCGAGACCGCCGGGCAGTACCGACTCGATCGCCAGCGCAAGGCCGCCGATGGAGAGGACGCCGGTGACGATAAGCGCCTTGTAGAGCGCGCCCATGACATCGGTGGAGCCCTTGGACAGGGTGGCGAAGAAGGTGCCGACAATCGAGGTGACGATACAGATCGCCGCGATGGCGAGCGGCAGCATCATGATCTCGCCGATATAAGGCGTGGCCGCAAAATAGATTCCGCCGAGCACCATCGTGGCGACAAGCGTCACCGCATAGGTCTCGAACAGGTCTGCCGCCATGCCGGCGCAGTCGCCGACGTTGTCGCCGACGTTGTCAGCGATGGTGGCAGCGTTGCGCGGATCGTCTTCCGGGATACCGGCTTCGACCTTGCCGACCATGTCACCGCCGACATCCGCACCCTTGGTGAAGATACCGCCGCCGAGACGGGCAAAGATCGAGATCAGCGAAGCGCCGAAACCGAGCGACACGAGCGCGTCGATGATTTCGCGTTTCTGGCCTTCATCGGTCAGCGACAGGTTCATCGGCCCGGTCAGGAGTCCGTAATAACCGACGATGCCGATCAGCGCGAGGCCGACCACGAGCATGCCGGTGACGGCGCCGGACTTGAAGGCCATCTGCAGGCCTTCATTGAGGCCCTTGCGCGAGGCTTCAGTGGTGCGGACGTTGGCCCGCACCGATACCAGCATGCCGATGAAACCGGCGGCGCCCGAGAGGACCGCGCCGATGATGAAGCCAAGCGCTGCTTTCCAGCTGAGCAGGACGAGCAGCACGATGGCAACCACGACACCGACGATGGCGATGGTGCGATACTGGCGCTTCAGATAGGCGTTGGCGCCTTCCTGGATTGCCTGTGCGATTTCGATCATGCGAGGGTTGCCCGCAGGCGCCTTCATGATCGAATTGATCTGCCAATAGCCATAAACTATCGACAGGAAACCCGCACCAAGTGCGAGAAAATACCAGGTCATTGGTGTTCCTTCCTTTTACCCCTAAAGCCTGCCAGCCCTGCAATTACAGGGCTACGGCTATCTTATAACGACGGTTCTGCCTGCCAGCCGGTCACCTGAGGTGCAACCCGCCTCGCTTTAGGGGCGAGTGCCAGACATTCCGATTCTACCATGCTCGAAGCGCAGGGTTTCCGG
>JBGSWL010000018.1:0-14280 GCA_041752455.1 Roseitalea sp.
GCCAGTTCGAGCGCCGCGTTGATCCGCCGCGTCTGCAGCTGCACCAGCCGCGCCGCCAGTTCCTGCCCGGAGGTCGTGCAGTGCAAATGGCGCTGGCGCTTGTCCTGAACGCCGGTGCGCTGTTCGACGAAGCCGGTCTCGACCAGTTCCTTCAGCACGCGGTTGAGGCTCTGCTTGGTGATCTGCAGAATGTCGAGCAGTTCGGCGATGGTCAGGCCCGGTCGGCGCGCGACGAAATGGAGCACGCGGTGATGAGCCCGCCCGAAGCCGTAATCGGCGAGGATGCGGTCGGGATCGCCGACGAAATCGCGGTAGGCGAAAAACAGCAATTCGATAAGATCATGGGGCGCAGGTTCGGGCGAAGCTGCGACGCGATCGGCGTCGGACGGCTGGACCTGCGCATCTGCCACCTTCGTCGTCCTCAATTTTATGTCAGCCATGTTGACATATCTCAGACGGAAGATTACGGGTCAAGCGCGCAACACGACGGATTATGTCGCAATCCTCCGTCATCGCGCAGTTTTCGGTCTGGTTCCGGTTTCTGGCGCGCCATCGCGGCTGGCTGGAGGCGCGCGTTGCTGCCCTGCCGGACAAGCCGCAGGTGCGCGAGGGTATCCTGATCCCGATTGCGGGCGTCAAGCACCGCATCGTCCATGAGCCGGGAAGGGGCATTGCCGAAATCCGCATGGGCGATAATGGACCGTTGCTGGTGGTGCGCGGCGAACGCTCTGCGCTGGCGCGCCGCGTTTCGGATTACCTGAAAAAGCGCGCCCGTGCCGAAATCGAGCCGCGTGTCGCCCGCGATGCTGCCAAGCTCAAGCGCAAGGTTTCGGCAATCGCCTTCAAGGACACGGTCAGCCGGTGGGGATCATGCACCTCGGATGGCAAGTTGTCGTTTTCCTGGCGCATCGCGATGGCCCCGCCGCAGGTGATCGATTACCTCGTCGCGCACGAATGCGCCCACCTTGCCGAGATGAACCACGGGCCGAATTTCTGGAAACTGACCGAGGATCTCTGCCCCGGCCACAAACGCCCGAAGGACTGGCTGAAGCGCAACGGCGGCAAACTGCAGTCGATGGTGTTTTGAGCGTTTGCGTTCCTGCCCTCATCCTCAAACGCCAACGACTCCGTCATCCTCGGGCTCCGTCCCGAGGATCCAGCCCTTTGGCGCACATCCCTGGATCCTCGGCACGGTGGCCGAGGATGACGGCGTAGAATGCGAGCCGCCATTTCCCCCCAGGCGGCGCGCCTTCCTTTCCCCTCATCCTGAGCTTGTCGAAGGTCGAAGGGAAACACCGCAACCACCCCCCGCCCTTCGACAAGCTCTGGGTGAGGGTGTGGCGAACGCCCCGCCTTGCCTCTGCCGCCATTCCCCACTATCCCCGCGCCCATGAGACAGTTGACCCTTGTGGCCCTCGGGCTTTGCACGATTATTGCCGCCTGCACGCCGAGCGTCGAGGATACCGTGCCTGTGGTCCTGACAGACCGCGACCGCGCGGCGCTGGCAGTCAAGAAGCCCTATCTGGCTGCCGTGTCACAGACCTCCGAAGGCCTGCCAACCGATGCGGCAGGTGTTGCCGCGCCATCGACCGGTCCGTTCGGCCCTGTGGTCGGGCGCTATTTTCTCGGCGATGATTATGTCGTCTACCGCCACGCCCGCCAGGATGCGCCCGCGCCGCTTGCAGCTGTGACGGCAGGAAACACCACGTTCGGGCCGATCGACCAGGCGCAGCCGCTGAAGCTGACGTATTTTCTGGTGGCGCCGGAGGGTATCATCACCGACTATGCGACAGGTGTGATCGCCGCAGGCGCGCAGTCCTGCATCCGGGTCGATTTGGGCACGGTCTCTTCTTGCGCTGACCAGACATCGCTCAGCGCCGCACTCTCCGTGCTCGATGGCGCTGTGCGTACATCCTCGGGCAATGCGGTCTCGTCGTGGGATGTCAATGCACCCGCGACCATCACCGCAACGCCATAAGCCGCAGCCGGCGGCCTCGACTCAGGTGCCCGCACGGGCTAAGCGGCTTGCCATGGTTTCTGATCCCCACATCGTGAAAATCTGCGGGCTTTCGACACGCGCTGCGATCGCCGCAACCGCTGCGGGCGGCGCGACCCATGCGGGCTTCATTTTCTTTGAAAAATCCCCCCGCCATGTGGAACTTTCGCAGGCAGCGGAACTGGGCGCAGCGGCCCGCGCGCTCGGCCTGAAAACCGTGGCGGTCACCGTCGATGCCGCTGATGAAAAGCTTGCTGCGATAGTCGCGGCGCTCCAGCCCGATGTGCTGCAACTGCATGGCAACGAGACGCCGGCGCGCCTTGCCGAGGTGAAGGCGCGTTTTGCCCGCCCGGTGTGGAAAGCGCTGGCGATCCGCGATGCTGGCGACTTTGCCAAGCTGCAGGCGTTCCGCGGCATTGCCGATGCGTTCCTGTTCGATGCCAAGCCGCCGGTCGGCTCCGACCTGCCGGGCGGCAATGGCGTCACCTTCGACTGGTCGCTTCTCGGTTTGCTTGACGCGGATCTGCCCTACGTGCTTTCCGGCGGGCTTGATCTGGACAATGTGGCGGGCGCGATCATGATGGCGGCGCCACCCGGGATCGACGTTTCGTCCGGGGTGGAAAGTGCACCGGGCATCAAGAGTGAAGACAAGATCGCGGCGTTTCTTGCGGCGGTCGACGAGGCCCGAAAGGCGCGAGTAACAACAGGTCCACGCAGCGCGCTTGGCAAAAAGCGTGACGGGAGAACAGACGCATGACCGAACAGCCGATCCCCAATTCCTTCCGCACCGGCCCCGACGAGCAGGGCATGTTCGGCCTGTTCGGCGGACGCTTCGTCGCCGAAACGCTGATGCCGCTGATCCTGGAACTGGAAGACGAGTGGACAAGAGCCAAGCCTGATCCGGCCTTCAAGGCGGAGCTCGATGATCTCAACCGGCACTATACCGGGCGTCCGTCGCCCTTGTATTTTGCCGAGCGGCTGACCGCGCATCTCGGCGGCGCGAAGATCTATTTCAAGCGCGACGAACTGAACCACACCGGCTCGCACAAGATCAACAACTGCCTCGGCCAAATCCTGCTGGCGCGGCGCATGGGCAAGACCCGCATCATCGCCGAAACCGGCGCCGGCCAGCATGGCGTGGCATCCGCGACGGTCTCGGCGCGCTTCGGCTTCCCGTGCCATGTCTACATGGGCGCAACCGATGTGCAGCGTCAGGCACCCAACGTCTTCCGCATGAAGCTTTTGGGCGCTGAGGTCACGCCGGTGACCTCCGGCAACGGCACCTTGAAGGATGCGATGAACGAGGCGCTGCGCGACTGGGTCACCAATGTCGACACGACCTATTACCTGATCGGCACCGCCGCCGGCCCGCACCCCTATCCGGAAATGGTGCGCACCTTCCAGTCGGTGATCGGCGCGGAAACCCGCGAACAGATGCTCGCCGCCGAAGGGCGCCTTCCTGACCTGCTGGTGGCAGCGGTCGGCGGTGGCTCCAACGCCATCGGCCTGTTCCATCCGTTCCTCGATGACCGGCAAGTCCAGATCGTCGGCGTGGAAGCAGGCGGCAAGGGTCTCGACGGCCACGAGCATTGCGCCTCGCTGACTGCCGGTTCGCCGGGCGTGTTGCATGGCAACCGCACCTATCTCCTGCAGAACAGCGACGGCCAGATCGAGGAAGGCCATTCGATTTCCGCCGGCCTCGACTATCCGGGCATCGGGCCGGAACATTCCTTCCTGAAGGACACCGGCCGCGTCGAGTATGTGCCGATCATGGACGACGAGGCGCTGGAAGCCTTCCAGCTGCTCTGCCGCCTCGAAGGTATCATCCCGGCGCTGGAGCCGGCCCATGCGTTGGCCGAAGTCGTCAAGCGCGCGCCGAAGATGGGCAAGGACCAGATCATCGTGATGAACCTGTGCGGTCGTGGCGACAAGGATGTTTTCACCGTCGGCAAGATCCTCGGGCATGAGTTGTGAGGGGATGATGACAAGTTTTGAAGGCCCCGTTTTCATGGAAAAATTGAAATCGACAGTGATTTTGGGAAACTCCTGAGTGAAGAACAGAGAATTCGTGCTCATTCGATTGCGCTGCAACGGCTCGAAAAAGAAATTGATCTTGCTTGAACAAGGGCATATCTATTTGGTGGAGCGGTTGCACTGACTTTCGTGGGATCAGAGATATATTCTGAGAATCAACCCTACTTGATTGCGTCAGTCGGCACTATATTGTCTTTCATCTGGTTTTTGTCCACTCGAGCGAGCAAGGGATGGCAGCTAGTTTGGGAAAGAAAATTGGAAGTTTTGGAGGGCAAGGTTACGGGCCCTTTATATTCAGTAAAAGGAATGCTCGTTTATAGGGACATTTTTGGCGCAGAATACTACTCTCCATCGAAGTTGTTGACATCTATTCCTATAGTGTTGGGCCTAGGGTGGGCCGGTTACTTCGTTAGAGAGGCGGGGCTCCGGCAGTCGGTAGAGCCTGTTGCTTGGCTCGTTGGTGCAGCAGTGGCATGCTTGGCAATCTGTAGTTTCGCGTTCTCACCTCCGAAAAACTGAAATGACGACCAACCGCTTCGACGCCCTCTTTGCCCACGCGCCGCAAAAGCTGGATTGAGGCATTGCATCACTTGTGTTACAAGTGAGCACAAGCGAACAGCGCGACAGAGGCAACGCATGGCATCGACAACTTTCACGCTACGGCTTGACCCCGAAACGAAGGAAGCCCTTGAGGCCGAAGCGCGTATCCGGGACCGGTCGGCGGCTTGGCTTGCCAAGCAGGCAATCTCTGAAATGCTTGATCGCGAAGCCTATATGCGCGAACAGATGCACCTCGCAATCGAACAGGCGGACCGGGGCGAACTCGTCGATGGTGAAACCGTTCTTGCATGGCTTGATCGCTGGGCCGATGGTCATGACGAGCCTTGTCCGGTTCCAGGCAAGAAGGGCGGCGGACACGGACATTGAAGCTGAAGTTCACGACCGAGGCGACGCGCGACTTCGACTGGTTCACGCGCTACTACAGCCTTACTTTTCCGGAAGGACGCCGGAATGCCCAACGCCAGCTTGTCGCAATCCTGCGGCTTCTGGCAGAAAACCCATCCGCGGGACGCAAGTCGGACGGTGTTGAGGCGCGGCAATTTCCCGTTTCGAAAACACCGTTTCTGATCGTATACCGCACATCCGGCGACACGTTGCAGGTTCTCAGAATATGGGATGCAAGGCGTAGCCGCCCGAACAAGTGGGACACCCCTGCATGACCACCAGCCGCTTCGACACCCTGTTTGCCCGCCTGTCCGGCGAAAACCGCCCGGCCTTCGTGACCTATTTCATGGGGGGCGATCCGGACTACGAGACATCGCTCGCCATCATGAAAGCGCTGCCGGAAGCCGGTGCCGACATCATTGAACTCGGCATGCCGTTTTCGGACCCGATGGCCGATGGCCCGGCAATCCAGATGGCCGGGCGTCGCGCGCTGGCAGCCGGCCAGACGCTGGTGACAACGCTGGCCATGGCCCGCGCGTTCCGGGAAAGCGACGACAAAACGCCGATCGTACTGATGGGCTATTACAACCCGATCTATGTCTACGGTGTTGACCGGTTTCTGGCCGATGCGCTGACAGCGGGGATAGACGGACTGATCGTCGTCGACCTGCCGCCGGAGATGGACAACGAATTGTGCCTGCCGGCTCTGGCGAGCGGCATCAGCTTCATTCGCCTTGCCACACCGACAACCGACAACAAGCGCCTGCCAGCCGTGCTCGCCAATACGTCGGGCTTTGTCTACTACGTCTCGATGAATGGCATCACCGGCTCGGCGATTGCCGATACCGGCCTTGTCGGACACGCCGTCCAGCGCATCAAGCGCCACACGCCGTTGCCGGTCTGTGTCGGCTTTGGCGTGAAGACCGCCGAGCAGGCTGCCGTGATTGGCCGTTATGCCGATGGTGTCGTCGTTGGCTCGGCCATCGTCAGCGCCGTTGCCGGCTCGCTGGACGCGGAAGATCGCGCCACGGCCGGCACGGTCGGTGCCGTGCAGACCCTTGTGCGGGCCATTGCGCAAGGCGTGCACACGGCGCGCCTTGAAGCGGCGCAATGAAAGTGCCATCTGGCGTCAAACGGGAAGACAACCGATGAACTGGATCACCTCCTATGTGCGCCCGCGTCTGAACTCGATGCTCGGCCGGCGCGAAACGCCCGAGAACCTCTGGATCAAGTGCCCGGAAACCGGCGAAATGGTCTTCCATCGCGATGTGGAAGACAACCAGTGGGTCATCCCCAATTCCGGTCACCACATGAAGATCGGTGCCCGCGAGCGGATGAAGCACTTCATGGATGACGGCAAGTTCACCGAACTGCCGTCGCCGGTCGTCGCCCAGGACCCGCTGAAGTTCCGCGACCAGAAGAAATATTCCGACCGGCTGCGCGAAAGCCGCACCAAGACCGGTCTCGACGATTCCGTCATAAATGCCGTGGGCAAGCTCGAAGGCATGGAGATCGTCGCCGTCCTGCACGAGTTTTCCTTCATGGGCGGCTCGCTCGGCATGGCCGCCGGAGAGACGATCATTCGCGGGTTCGAAGCCGCCATTGAGCGCAAATGTCCGCTGGTGCTGTTTTCAGCCTCCGGCGGCGCCCGCATGCAGGAAGGCATCCTCTCGCTGATGCAACTGCCGCGCACCACTGTCGCGGTGCAGATGCTGAAGGAAGCAGGCCTTCCCTATATCGTCGTCCTGACCAACCCGACGACGGGCGGTGTTTCCGCCTCCTATGCGATGCTCGGCGATATCCATATTGCCGAACCGGGTGCGGTGATCGGCTTTGCCGGCGCCCGCGTCATCGAACAGACGATCCGCGAAAAACTGCCGGAAGGTTTCCAGCGGGCCGAGTATCTTCTCGACCACGGCATGGTCGACATGGTCGTTGCCCGCGCCGACCTGCGGCCGACGATTGCCCGTCTGCTGCGCATGCTGATGCAGCGGCCAAGCGTTGCCCCGGCCGGGATGGACACCAAAGCGGCACAGGCAAATGAGGCCGAAGCCGGGGTGCCGGTCGAGATCGTCGTGTCCGTGACCGACGGCGATGCCGGCACGACGCAAAAGCCGTCGCCGAGCTTTTGAGCCAAGGTCATGGACGGTGTCGCGCGACCGGCCGCAACGCCGTCCGATCCTGATCAAGCCGCCCGCCGGATCGAGCGCCTCATGGCGCTTCATCCCAAGGGTTTCGATCTGACGCTCGACCGCGTGCGGCGACTGCTCCACGAACTCGGCAATCCGCAAGACAGGTTGCCCCCGGTAATCCATGTGGCCGGCACCAACGGCAAGGGTTCGTGCGTCGCGTTCTGCCGCGCGCTGCTCGAAGCCTCGGGCAGAACCGCACATGTTCATGTTTCGCCGCATCTGGTTGCCTGGCATGAACGGTTCCGGATTGCCGGCCATCTGGTCGATGATGCGCTGTTGGCCCAAACTGTCGAGCGTGTTGCCGAAGCCAATGGCGGACAGAAGATCACTGTCTTTGAACTGCTGACTGCCGTGATGTTCGTGCTGTTTTCCGAACATCCCGCCGATGCGGCGGTGATCGAAGTCGGTCTTGGCGGGCGTGGCGACGCAACCAACGTCATGGCAAGGCCTGCCGCCACCGTGATCATGCCGATCGGCCTCGACCATGAAGCCTATCTCGGCGACACGGTGGAAAAGATTGCCGGAGAAAAGGCCGGCATCATCAAACCCGGCGTTCCGCTGATTGTCGGGCGCCAGCCCCACGAGGGCGCGCTGGAAGTGATCCTCGATGTGGCGGCGCGCCGCCGAGCGCCCACGCTGGTCTACGGACAGGACTATTTTGCCTTTGAAGAACATGGCCGCATGGTCGTGCAGCACGATGCCGGTCTCTTCGATCTGCCGCTGCCTGCTCTGCCGGGCCGGCACCAGATCTCCAATGCCGCTGCCGCCATCATGGCGGTGCGCGCCGCAGGCTTTTCGCTTGGCGAGGCCGAGGTCGAGACAGCGATGACCTCGGTCAGTTGGCCGGCGCGCATGCAACGCCTGTCAACGGGTCCGCTTGTGGAACTGGCGCCGCCGGGCGCCGAGATCTGGCTCGATGGCGGCCACAACCCGGCGGGAGCGACCGTCGCGGCCGAATTTCTGGCCGAACGCGAAGAAGAGGTCGAGCGGCCGCTGTTTCTCATCACCGGCATGATCAATACCAAGGATGCGCGCGGCTATTTCCGGGTCTTTGACGGGCTGGTGCGTCACGTCTTCACCGTACCGGTACCGTCCAGTGATGCGGGCATTCCCGCTGAAGACCTCGCGGACAAGGCGCTGGAGGCCGGATTGTCTGCAGAACCGATCGGCTCGGTTGCCGAAGCGCTCAGCCTGCTTGGCGAAAGCTGGAACGGGCTGGAGCGTCCGCCACGCATCCTGATCGGCGGCTCTCTGTACCTTGCCGGCGATGTCCTGCGCGACAACGGCATGCTGCCGGTATAGCGCATGAAAAAGCCCGGCTTTCACCGGGCTTTTCGATTGCGAACGGGAGAGGCGATCAGGCGATCGCGGTCTTCATCCAGTCCGACAGGCGGCCTTTGGGTGCCGCGCCGACCATCTGGTCCACGACCTGACCACCTTTGAACATGTAAAGGGTCGGGATCGAGCGGATGCCGAACTGGGCGGCTATGTCCGGATTTTCGTCAATATTGACCTTGGCGACTTTCACCTTGCCGGCAAATTCGTTCGACAGCTCTTCCAGAGCCGGGGCGATCATCTTGCACGGGCCGCACCATTCAGCCCAGAAATCGACAACGACCGGTTCTGCCGAAGCCAGCACGTCATTCTGAAAGTTGCTCTTGTCCACTTTTACGGTCGCCATGTCAGGCCTCCTGTCCGTTGTCTTCTGATCTCGTCATGTGGGGACACGGAGCTTGCCGATCAAGCGCTATGCCCCGCCCGGATGTGTTCTAGCCTGATTCCTGGCCTTGCGCGAGGCGCGCGATGGCCGCATCAAGCGCCGCTGGCGGAACTGTGATCGCAACCGGTCCGCCCGTATAAACCAACATGCAGACGATCGCCCGCCCCGGCCAGAGCGGGGCGACCAGCGCGCGATACAGCGCCATCTGCCGCACATGCACGTCGGGAAGGCCGGCCGCGCGTTCGGGCACGATCCGGTTGGTCTTGTAGTCGGCAAGCGTCACCGAGATGTCGGTGACGGCGATTCGGTCGATCACGCCAGAGACGGCACGCTCCGTGCCACCTATGGTGACAAGCCCCATGATGGGCACCTCGGCGCGGGTATGTGGCCCGAAAAGATCGGCCAGCGCCGGATCTTCCAGCACTGCCATCACCGGGTCGACGATGGCGTCCAACTGGCGACCGGAGAAATTGGTTGCAGCAGAGGCGTAGGCGATCGCCCGTTCGCGCCGCACCGGAGGTGGCAGATCCGGGAGGGCCTGCAGCAGCGTATGGGTGACCGTTCCGATCAGCGCCGTCATGCCGGGCTTCGATGCCGACCCGCCAGTTGCACCGCGTTCGAGCAGCGGCACCGATGTGTCGCCTTTTGTTGCGGCGTCTCCCGCGTCCGCAGCCAGACCCGATGCACCCGATGGCGTCAGCGGACGGACCGGCGGCGGCTCGGGCGGCGCGCGCTCGGCAAAACCTGCCGGAAGGGCAAACGAAGCGGGCGCCTTGTCCTCGACAGCTGTTCGCCCGGTCGGCACCGGGCCGAGACCTTTCGGATATGTCCAGATGATCTCGTCAGCTTCGCCCTTGGCATCACAATGCTCGCCAAGCGCTTTCATGACCATGGTGTGCCAGGTTGGAGCTTTTTCCTCGTTCTTTCCGCCAAATCCGCACAGGATCAGCCGGTCGGCGGCGCGCGTCATGCCGACATAGAGCAGGCGGCGATACTCGTCTTCCGCTGCACTTTTCTCGCGCTCGAGCGCTTGCGCGACGATGTCCGACTTCACATCGGGCAGTTTGCGCCAGAGCAGCACCGGCACATCCTGATCGTCACTCAGGGTGTGGCCGGTCTCGACCAGTGCAGGCGCGTGCGCGGTGTTGAAGACCCTGCCACCGCGATCGACCAGAAAGACGATCGGCGCTTCCAGCCCCTTGGCGCCATGCACGGTCATGATCCGCACTTCGCCGGCGGCGCGGTCCATCTCGCGTTTGATCTGCGGCGCATCATTCTCGACGATGGCCACGAAGCGTTGCAGGTCGGCGATGCCTGCCTTTTCAGCGGTCAAGGTCAGCTGCATGAATTCGTCGAGCACATCGCCGGTTTCAGGCCCCAGCCGGCCGACCAGCTTTTCACGCCCGCCCAATGCCGAAAGAACATGCGCAAAGAACGCGTGTGGCGGCCGGTCATGCGCAATGGTGCGCAAGGCCGAAAGGGTCGCAAAGGCTTGCGCCTCCGGTGTGCCTTCGGGGGCTTCGGCAAGGCGATCATGCAAACGGTCGCCGCCCCGGCCATGGGCAAGGTCGAACAGCGACCTTTCCGAAAGACCGAACAGCGGCGATTTCAGCAAGGCCGCCAGCGAAAGGTCATCGGCCGGTTGCATCATGACCCGCGCCAGCGCCACCAGATCCTTGAAGGCGATGTGTTCGCCCATCTTAAGCCGGTCGGCACCGGCCACCGGCACGCCAAGCGTCTTCAGTCGCCGCGACAAGGTCGTTACGAACGGCCCGGTCCGGTTGCGCACAAGCACAAGGATGTCGCCGGGCGTGATCGCCGCACCGGTCGATTCAAGCACAGCGCCCTCGTCGATCCAGCGCTTGATGGTCTCCGCGATGCGCTCGGCGACCTTCACAGCAGGCAGTGCTTCCTGCGAATGCGGCTCGTTCCAGTCATCGCTGGGTTCGGATTTTTCCGCCATGATGCGCGCCCAGATCTCGACACGGCCCGGTTCGTTCAGCCGCAGCGAGCGATGTAGCTCCGAACCGGCAAGATCGACGGTCAGGCCCTTGCGGTTTTCGGCAACGGCGAAAACTGTGTCGACCGCGCCGAGAACGGCTGCCGTGGAACGGAACGAGGCATCCAGTTCCAAGGGCTCGAAGCGGCTCTCCGCAGTCTTGGCCGCTTTGGCATAGTGCTCGCGCGAGCGGCCGAATTGCGCGGGGTCGGCGCCCTGGAACGAATAGATCGACTGCTTTTCGTCGCCCACCGCAAAGATCGTCCGAAGGGTATCGGACCGCGAGGAACCGGGCGCGAAAAATTCATCGGTCAGCGACTGGATGACCTGCCACTGCGGCGGGCTGGTGTCCTGCGCTTCGTCGACCAGCACATGGTCGATGCCTTGGTCAAGCTTGTAGCGCACCCATGCGCTGGCGCCGGTACGCTGCAGCATGGTTTTGGTGCGATGGATCAGGTCGTCGAAATCCAGGAGCCCGCGCGCCCGCTTCATCGCTTCATAGCGGTCGATCAGGGCATCGGCGACGGCAAGCACATCGAGGGTTGCAGTGATCTCGCGCGCAAGGTGGAGCTGACTTTGGACATCGAGGATATGAGCAAGGCCGTCATCGATGCGGGTCTGAAAGTCTGGAACTTTCTCCAACGCATCGCCCTTGAGGTGGTTGCCGAAGCTGCGCGGCTTGCCCTTGTCCTTCAGGAAGGCTTGGCAAAGCACTTCGTACCGTTGGACCGGATCGGTCATGCCTCCGGCCTCGGCAAGGCTTGAAACAAAATCTGCCGGTGTCTTGAGCTTGATGGAGCGCAGGGGTGAACCCGCGTCAGCCAACTCCGCCGGATCAAACCCGTTCAGCGGCCAGGCCGTGGACATGATCGCGTCTGTGTCGAGGTCTGCCGGTGTCAATCCGAACAGTTCGCAGAAATTCGCCAGGCGTGTGTCTTCGGTCCCTAGCGCGTCGATGAGCGGTTGAAGGACCTGCCGCTTGCCGATGATCTCGTCGAGCAATGCGTCAAGGCCGGTTTCGCCGCTGATGTCGAGGAGGCGAATGCAGGCATCGTGCGCCTGCGCATTGCCGGTTCCGGCAAGGATCGAGCGTCGCGCCTCCGCCATCAGGAATGAGGCGCCGGCTTCATCGAGCATTTCGAAGTGGCCGGCGATATTGGCCTCCAGTGGAAACCGGTGCAGCAGCGATTCGCAGAAGGCGTGGATGGTCTGGATTTTCAGGCCGCCGGGCGTCTCCAGCGCGCGGGCAAACAAAGTGCGCGCATAGGCGACAAGTGCGGGCGATGCCGGTCCGCCGGTCAGGCCTGCCACCTCGGCTGCAAGTTTGTCGGCCGGCATTGTCGACCAGGCAGCGAGGCGCTCGAAGACGCGGTTCTTCATCTCCGATGCCGCCGCCTTGGTGTAGGTCAGGCAAAGGATTCGCGCCGGATCGGTCTTGTCCAAAAGCAGCCGGATCACCCGCGTGGCGAGCACCCAGGTTTTGCCCGATCCGGCATGGGCGGAAACCCAGGCGGAGGTGTTCGGGTCAGAAGCCTGCGCCTGTCGGGCTTTCGTGCGTTCATCGGGGATCGGCGGCTTTCGCGTTGCCATGCTCATCGCCTCATGCCCCGCTGCCATCGCTATCTGAAGGCTCGTCGCCCGCCGACCACTCACGGACGCGCGCCAGGTGATCATAGTCACCCTCGCGCGCCATGTGGCCGGTCTCGCTCGCCCGGAACCGCGACGGATAGGTGGTCTCAGGCCGGTTGAATCGCTCCATGAGTTTGATCAGCCGTTCCCAGGTTTCGGTCATAACGGCTGCGACATCACCCTTGTCGCCGACGGCATTCTTGACCTCCCACTCACCGCGTGGGCCAAGCCTCACATAGGTCAGCGCCGCCGTGTCGCGCTTGCCCAGGCCGTCAAAGGCGCCTTCCGCCAGCAGCATCGCTTCGAGCGGCAATTGCGGCGCCTTGAAACTGTTGACCGCTGTGGCCGATGGCACCTGCCCTGTCTTGTAGTCGATGATTTCGGCAAGGCCGTCGCGGCGCAGATCGATGCGGTCGGCCTTGCCGGACAGCGTGATTCCGGTTGCGCCGATGGCGGTCTTCCTGGCGCCGATTTCCGCATGGCGCTCGGCCATGTCGTTGTCGCGTTCCCGTTCGAAGGCAAGGAAATGGCCGAGCACTGGTGCCATGCGCTGCCACCAGACCACATCGATTTCGCGCGGCAGCGCTGACTCGTCGAACACCTGGCGGGCGGTAGCAATCAATTTTTCGGCGGCATCATCGGCCATCAGGTCGATGCCGTCGCGGATCGCCGTATCCAGCACGTGGTGGAACAGCCGGCCGCGTTCGGAGACATCCGGGTCGCGGATCAATGGCTCCAACGGTTTGAGGCCGAGGATCTTTTTGGCATAGATCGCGTATGGGTCGGCAATCAGCGTTTCGATCTCGGTCACCGAGAAGTTTTCCGGCCTGACATCGACCGGCACAAGCGGCTCAGGTCGTCCAGCGGTTTCCTGCAGGATCGGCCGCACGGCTTCCGCACCGAGGGCGGCAAAATGCTCGCCAGCCGCACGCATCCCCGCCGTTGCGTCCTTTCCGGCCAGCGTTTCCAGCCGTTGCAGCCAACGGGAGGCGACGGTTGGCGCGCCTTCAAGGCGCAGCGCGCGCGTCAAGAGAACCTTTCTCTGCCCCATCGCCATCTGGAAATCATGGGCGGCAAGGCCGATCCGCCGCTCCGGCAGCGCAAGGCCGATCTCGGCCTTCATCGCCCGGTTGAGAAAGGGATCATCGCGCGGCATCGACGGCCACACGCTCTCGTTCAGCCCGCCGAGCACCAGCATGTCGACGCTTTGCAGGCGCGCTTCCAGAACGCCCCATATCGCGATACGGGGATGGCCGCCAACCGGTTGGCGTTCCATCATGCCGTTGGTCAGCGCGCGCAGCACGTCGACCCATTCGCGCGGCGCAAAGGCGATGTCGCGGGCCGGACGCGCCAGATCCAGCAGCAACGCGGCCAACTGGTTTCCCGATTCGCCGGCATAGAGGCCGCCGGTTGCACCGGTCTCGTCGCGCGCCAAGGCTTCGATGACGGCGACGGTGGCGGTGGCCAGGGCCGACAGCGAACCTTTATGACCGGACTTTTCTTCTGCGACCATCGCGGCCAGCGGGCTCAGCGCTTCGTCCAAGGCGGCGGCGATCTGGTGGACCTGCGCAAACCCGGTCTGACTGACCCGGTCGAACCAGGCCGGCTTGTGGCGCTTGTCATCAGCCCAAGCCGTAAGGCAGACCTCTGCAAGTTCGGCCAACGCACCGGGAACGATGCGGCCGGTCGCGCCGCGCAGCACCATCAGTTCGAGGCTGTCGACGGCAGCCTCATGGTCGGCGCGCGTGGCGCCGAGCCGCACCAG
>JBGSWL010000019.1:0-3596 GCA_041752455.1 Roseitalea sp.
TGGTGTGCTCGGACCCGCCGCGCCGGCGCGTCGGCGCGAACCGATGCCGCTGCCGATGTTTGCGGCTGTCGCCACGTTGAGCGCCTGCGCCGCATTCTATCTTTCGGGCGGCTACGTACTCTTCATGAATGACGCGCCGCGCCAGGGCGTGACGCAGGACTTGGACACTGTACCGTCAAACCCGTTGGCGCTGGCAGACATTTCGGTCCGTGTCGATACAGGTTCGGGCCGCGCGATCTACGTGATCCGCGCGATGATCGAAAACCGCTCCGGCAGCGAAGCAACCGTGCCGCCGGTGACCGTCACCTTCGGTGATCCGGGCGGCGCATCGGTTGTCCATACGGTACCGCGCGGCGAACGGCTCCGGCCGGGCGAGCGCATGGGCTTTACAACCCGCATTCCGGCGGGTGACACTTTGACCGCAGAGCCGCGGTTGGGTTTCAGGACGGACGTTTGACGCCATGCAGATCGTACGCGGCAAGAAGATCGAGGTTCTCTACCCGGCATCCATGATTGCCCGCCGCAATCTGGAACTCGCCAAGGAAATCGCTGCACGCGACTATCACGACCTGCTCGTCATCTCGATCCTCAAGGGCTCGTTCATCTTCGCTGCCGACCTGATCCGCGCCATGCATGATGTCGGTCTGGCACCGGAAGTCGAGTTCATGATGCTGTCGGCCTATGGCGCCGGAACAACCGCCGGCGACGTGCGTCTGTTGCGCGATATCGACAGCCATGTGGATGATCGCGACGTGCTGCTGATCGACGACATCCTGGAATCCGGGACCACGTTGACCCATGCGCGTTCGCTGCTGCTCGGGCGCGGTGCGCGCAGCGTTGCCGTTGCGGTGCTGCTCGACAAACGCTCCAAACGCAGTCCGGCAACGCCGTTCGACGCCGATTTCATCGGGTTTGAATGCCCTGACCACTTTGTCGTCGGTTACGGCATGGATGTCGGCCATGCGTTTCGTGAACTGCCGTTTGTCGGCATTGTCACAGGGGACGCCTGATCATGGCACTGATCCTTGTTGTCGACGATGACACATCGGTGCGCAGCTTTACCGCGCGCGCCCTGCGCATGGACGGGCATTTCGTCGATGAGGCGGACGACGGCGATACGGCGCTGGAATGCATCGTCGAACGGCACGGCGCCTATGATCTCGTGCTCTCCGACATTCGCATGCCGGCAATGGACGGCATCGAGATGGCGCGCATGGCAGTCAAGGACTACCCGGACCTGCGCATCCTGCTGATGACCGGTTTCGCCGATCAGCGCGAACGCGCCAGCGACCTGATGAAGATCATCGTCGATGTGGTGCCGAAACCGTTCTCGCTGACTGACATCCGCAAGGCGGTCGCCGGCGCGCTTGCAGCCTGACCGGCGCCCTCAGGCCAACCGGTCACTGAAGTTCCAGGAGACGCTCCAAGTATTCCTTCTCCTGCTGCGGTGACAGGCGGTCGCCCAGCCGGCGCCGGATCTCGTCGAGGATCTCGCGCGCTCGCCGTGCATCGATCTCGTCGGGGACATCGACATCATTGCCGAAATCAGGCCCGGTCGTCCGCTGCGGACGCCCGAGCGGGTCGCGGTCGCCGCGGTTCTGGTTGCCGCCCGGCTGTGCGCCGTCCTGGCCTTGGCCTTCCTGACCCTGCTGCGCCTGCTGCATCTGTTGAAGCTGCTGCATCATGGAATCAGCGCCGCGCCGCAACGCATCCATTGCCGAACCCTGATCGGCGAGCGCCTGCTCGCCATCGGCATCGCCAAGCGCCTCGCCCGCATCGCCCATCGATTCGCCGGCTTCGCCAAACTCTTGACCGGGCTCCAGCCCCATGCCGCGAAGGGCCTCTTCGAACTGCTCGAGACGGTCTTGCAGTGCCTGCTGCCCGGGAGCGAGCCCCTGCAAGCCCTGTTGACCCTGCTGCTGGCCGTTTCCGCCTTGCCCTTGCTGTCCCTGTTGGCCTTGTTGGCCTTGCTGTCCCTGCTGTCCCTGCTGTCCTTGTTGGCCCTGCTCGCCCTGTTCTCCGTCCTGACCTTCACGGTTCTGGCGGAAGGTCTCGTTCAACAGTTCCTGCTGCTGGCGGAGGATCTCGCCAAGTTCGTTCATCTGCTGCTGGGCCTGGCTTTGGCCCTGCTGGCCCTGCTGGCCCTGCTGGCCTTGCTGTCCCATCTGCAAGTTGTTCATCATCTCCTGCAGCTGCTCGAGCATGGCCATCGCCTGCTCGCGCGCGCCGGACTTTGCCATCTCTTCGATCTGGTCAAGCATCTCGTCGAGTGATTCGCGGTCCATCTCCTGCGCATCGGATGGCGGCTGTTGCTGCGCCATGTTCGGGTCCTGCAGCGCGCGTTCGGCAAACTCGCGCAGATACTCCTGCATGGCTTCGCGCAGTTCGGCCATCAGTTGTTCGATCTCTTCATCGCTCGCGCCGCGCTCCAGTGCTTCCTGCAGCGCCTGCTGCGCCTGGCGCATGCGCCTTTCCGCATCGCTGAGATCGCCATCCTCGATCCGCCTCGCCACTTCCCAAAGATAATCGACCGTCGCGCGCAGATCGTCGTCACTGCGGGCCGAAACCAGCCGCGACTTGGCCGTCACCAGACCAAGGAAGTGGGTGGCATTGTTGATCGTCTCTTCCGGATACAGCATCAGGACGTCGAGCACGTCCGCCACATCCCCGGCGGCATTGGCATCAAGCGCCAGAATGCGCCGCTGCTCGATCAGGGCGCGCGCCAACCGATTGGAAAATGGACGGCCCGGCAGCACCACCTCCCGTGTTTCGCTCACGCCGATCTGGCCGAGTTCGTCGGAGGCCTCCAGCGTCAGGTCAACGGTTGCGCCCGCCCACGGATGCGCCGTGAGATCCATCGTGGTGCGCGAAACGCCGTCTTCGGACGAGCGGCGCGGCAGCGTCAGGGAAAGTTCCGGCGCTTCATAGAGCGGACGCGCTGCAGAAACGTCACCGCCAAGCGTCATCAGTCCGCGCGCCGACGCAATTCCGTAGTCGTCGATCATGATGTGGTCGATCGAGAGCGTCCCGTTTGCAGCACGTTCGATTGTCCCATCCCCTGCAAAGGCGATCGACGGATCGTTGTCGGCGGTCACCGTGATCGCCCATCCGCCGATTTCGCCCTCCGCGCCGGAAACCGTCAGTCGCCCTTCCGCTTCCACCGTTGTGGTGAAGGCACGCGCTGTCTTGCTGGCTGCGGCCTGTTCTTCGGCAGGCTCCAGAGCGTCGACCGCGGTCGGCCAGGAGACGATCTCGGCGCCGCTGCCACCGGCAATCCGAAGCGTGATCACGCTGCCTTCCGGTGCTGTAAATTCGGTCCGCTCGCGGTTGAGGTCCGAGGTCATGAAGATCGGCGCAACGCCTGTGTAAGCTGGCGGGGTGATCCACGCATCGATGCGCGGCGGGATGACATCGACGCGCATGTGCGAGCGGAACGCGTCGGTCAGCGATCCGCCACCCGGCGCAAACGAGAACGCGAACGCCGTCACCAAAGCCAGCGGCGCCAGTGTGCGAAGCGCGTAAGGGTCGCGCTTTGGAATGTCGGTGCGGGCGCGGGCCGGATCGACGCTGGCCACACGCTCGGCGATGCGGCGCTG
>JBGSWL010000020.1:0-2928 GCA_041752455.1 Roseitalea sp.
TGGACTGCCGCGCGCCTTTCTTCCCGCCCGGCCCGGCTGCTGCGACCGGCCGACCCGGTCGAAGTTGTTGCGGAAGTTCCCGAAGGGCCGCCGCTGCGTTTTCGCTGGCGCCGGGCGCTGTACCGGGTGACGCGGGCCGAAGGCCCCGAACGGATCGAGGCGGAATGGTGGGCCGCCGACGAAGCGCAAGCCGATGCGCCGGTGCGTGACTATTACCGGGTGGAAGATGGTGATGGCCGCCGTTTCTGGCTCTACCGCGCCGGGCTTTACGGGCCGCGTGCCACTGACGGCGTGCCACGCTGGTTCCTGCACGGATTGTTCGCATGAGCACAGGTCATTTCTTGTCCGAAACAAATGAATACGCCGAATTTGGAGCGCTTTCCAATTTCTCCTTCCTGCGCGGGGCCTCGCATCCGGAGGAGATGGTGGTTACGGCGAAGCGCCTCGGCTTTGCCGCCTTCGGCCTTGCCGATGTCAACACGGTGTCCGGGACGGTTCGGGCGCATGTGGCTGCGCGCGAGGCAGGCCTTGCCTATCACCCCGGCGCGCGGCTCGTGTTTGCCGACGGCACGCCGGACATGCTGGCCTATCCGCGGGATCGCTCCGGCTGGGGCCATCTCTGCCGGATGCTGACGGCGGGCAACATGCGTGGCATCAAGGGCGCACCGGTGCTGCATATCGATGATCTGATGGAGTGGGGCGACGGCCTCTCGCTCGCCGTCCTGCCGCAGGGGGCGGCGCTCCTTTCGGCGCATGGACTGCGCCCGATTTTGGACCGTCTGGCGCATCGCTTCGGATCTGCCGTGCGGCTTGCGGTGGCGCCGGGTTATCACGGGCAGGACCGCGCGGTTCTCCATGCCGCCGCGGCGCTGTCGCGCGCGACCGGACTTGCCTTGATGGCGGTTGCCGATGCGCAGTTTCATGCACCCGAGCGTCGCCAGACCGCCGATGTCGTGACGGCCATCCGGCACCATCTGCCACTTGCCGAGGCTGGCCATCACCTGTCGGCCAATAGCGAACGTCACCTGAAGGCGCCGGCCGAGATGGCGCGGCTGTTTTCGATGTATCCCGAGGCTCTGCATGAAACATTGCGGTTCCGGAATGAACTGTCATTTTCCTTGGATGAGTTGCGTCACATCTATCCGGACGAGACGGCAGGGCTCGGGCGTACGCCGCAGGAGCACTTGACGCAACTTGCCTGGGAAGGCGCGGCTGCACGCTACCCGGATGGCGCGCCGCAGAAGGTCGAGGCGCAGATCCGCCACGAACTGGCGCTGATCGCCGAGCTTGATTACGCCGCGTACTTTCTGACCGTCCATGACATTGTCCGCTTTGCGAGAAGCCAAGGCATCCTGTGTCAGGGTCGCGGGTCGGCGGCCAATTCGACGGTCTGCTATTGCATCGGCATCACCGAAGTCGACCCGGCGCTGACCGACCTGTTGTTCGAGCGGTTCATTTCGCCGGAACGCCGCGAACCACCCGATATCGACGTCGATTTCGAGCATGAGCGGCGCGAGGAGGTGATCCAGTACATCTATGCCAAATACGGGCGCGACCGGGCCGGGCTTGCCGCCACGGTCATCACCTACCGGGCACGCTCGGCCGCGCGCGAGGTCGGCAAGGCATTCGGGCTGTCGGCAGACGCGGTTGCGGCGATTTCCGGTTCGGTCTGGGGCTGGCACTCCGCCGATCTCGGCGATGCCGAAGCGCGTGCGGCCGGGCTTGATCCGGACGAGCGCCTGACACGCAATGTGCTGCACCATTCCAGCCTTCTGATGGGGTTTCCTCGTCACCTGTCGCAGCATGTCGGCGGGTTTGTCATCACGCAGGACCGGCTTGACGAGGTGGTTCCGGTAACGCGTTCGGCGATGGACGGGCGCACCATGGTCGAATGGGACAAGGACGATCTTGAGGCGCTCGGCATCTTGAAAATCGACATTCTGGCGCTCGGCATGCTGACCTGCCTTCGCAAGGCGCTGGATCTTCTGGGGCTGCATTATGATCGCAAGCTGACGCTGGCGTCGATGCCGAAGGAAGTGCCGGAGGTTTACGACATGATCTGCCGGGCCGACACGCTCGGCGTTTTCCAGATCGAGAGCCGGGCACAGATGACGATGCTGCCGCGGCTGCGCCCGCGTGCGTTCTATGATCTTGTGATCGAGGTGGCGATTGTCCGGCCGGGTCCGATCCAGGGTGACATGGTCCACCCGTATCTGCGGCGCCGGCAGGGCAAGGAGCAGGTGTCGTATCCTTCAAAAGAGTTGGAAGCGGTGCTCGGCAAGACGCTGGGTGTGCCGCTGTTCCAGGAGCAGGCGATGAAGATCGCCATTGTCGCTGCCGGTTTCACGCCGGGCGAGGCCGACAAGCTGCGGCGCGCGATGGCAACCTTCCGGCGCGTCGGCACGATCCACACCTTCCAGCGCAAGATGATCGAGGGGATGGAGAAGAACGGCTACGAGCGGGATTTTGCCGAGCGCTGCTTCCGCCAGATCGAGGGTTTTGGCGAATACGGCTTTCCCGAAAGCCATGCGGCCTCGTTTGCGCTGCTGGTCTATGCGTCATGCTGGTTGAAGGCTTTCTACCCGGATGTGTTTTGCGCGGCGATCCTGAATTCCCAGCCGATGGGCTTTTATGCGCCGGCTCAATTGGTGCGTGACGCGCGCGAGCATGGCGTTGCCATGCATGCCGTCGATATCAATGCCTCCTTCTGGGACTGCACGCTGGAGCCGGTTGATGCGGATGCGGGTGACGTTACTTCGCACATGCATCAGCGCCACAGGCCGATGGCCGGCGTGATCGGCTCGACCTGCGGCGTGCGGCTCGGCTTTCGGATGGTCAAGGGCCTGTCACAGTTGGCGCTTGAGCGCCTGGTGGCGCGCCGCGGTGCCGGTTACGACAGCGTGCGCGATGTCTGCTGCGCAGCGGCCT
>JBGSWL010000021.1:0-10736 GCA_041752455.1 Roseitalea sp.
GCTCCCGGTCGGCGCGGCGGCAGAGCGCGTTGACGAACCCCGCATATTTGCGGCAGCGCGGATCACGGTTGGCGGCCTCGACAGCAAGATCGGCGGCCGAATGCACCGGCACATCTAGGAACAGGATCTGCGCCAGCGCAACATGCAGGATGACCCGCACCGGCGCAGCGCCTGAAGGCAGCGGCCGGTCGCTCAGCGTGGCGATGATCGCCTCGATCTCGCCGCGGTGGCGCAGCGCCGCCATCAGGATCGCCCGCAACAGCCCGCGGTCGCGCATCTCCAGCGCCAGATAGTGCGGATTGCCGTGCTGGTCGTCGGTCAGGGCGTCCATCGGCGTGTGCGCATCGACGATGGCCGACAGCAGCCGGTGCGCCGCCTGACGGGTCGCCAGACCCGGCTTTACGGGGAGTTCCGGTACCGGCTTGTCCGGTTGCTGGCGCCTGAACGTTCCGGCGGGCTTCTTCTGGCTCATCCCCACGGACCGCGCGGTGCCGCCGCCGTCGTCATCGTGGAACGACGCACGCTGCCGCCGCCAGCCATCGCCATCAGCGCATCGATCCGGTTCTGCGTGTCCGGATGGGTCGAAAACAGGCTGTCGGCGCGCTGGCCGTTCAGCGGATTGATGATGAACATGTGCGCCGTCGCCGGGTTGCGCTCGGCTTCGATATTGACGGTGCGCCCTGCAGCGTTGGCAATCTTGGCAAGGGCGCTGGCCAGCCACTGCGGGTTGCCGCAGATTTCTGCGCCAAGCCGGTCGGCGGAATATTCCCGCGTCCGGCTGATCGCCATCTGCACGATCATCGCGGCAAACGGCGCCACGATCATCGCGATCAGCACGCCGACGATCCCGAGCGGATTGTTGTTGTCGCGGCCGGAACCGAAAAAGAAGGCAAAGTTGCCAAGCATCGAAATTGCACCGGCCAGCGTTGCGGTGATGGTCATGATCAGCGTGTCACGGTTCTGGATATGCGCCAGTTCATGCGCCATCACGCCAGCCACTTCCTCCGGGGTCAGCCGGTCAAGCAAGCCGGTCGTTGCGGCAACCGCGGCATTTTGCGGGTTTCGGCCCGTGGCAAAGGCGTTCGGCTGATCCTGCCGGATGAGGTAGACGCGCGGCATCGGCAGGTTCGCATTGTCTGACAGATCGCGCACCATGCCGAAGAATTCCGGCGCACTGCGCTCATCGACTTCAATGGCGTTGTGCATGCGCAACACCATCTTGTCGGCATTCCAGTAGGAAAACGCATTCATGGCGACCGCGATCGCAAGCGCGATCATCATCCCGCCGGTGCCGCCGATCAGATAGCCGACCCCCATGAACAACGCCGTCATGAAGGCGAGAAGCATTGCAGTGCGGATCAAATTCATCGTTGGTCTCCGGCTTAAGGTCGCAGGCGCAGCCCAGACACTTTTAGAGGGCGCCGCTCGCGCCTATACATGGATGGAGCCTTTCGATTTTTCAACGCATGGGTAGTGCGCATGACCGGACCAGACAACCATGAAAAAATGCCGTCCAGCCCCCCGGTGGAAACGGCACCAAAGACCAGGGTTCTGTCACCGGCGGCAGAGCGGGCTCTGGCGGAAGCTGCCGAGCGGCGCAAGCGCGCCGCCGACAAATCTGCTGCGGAACGCCCGACTGAAATCGGCGGGCGTGGCGGCGAGGATCCGTCACGCTTTGGCGACTGGGAGATCAACGGCCGCGCCATCGATTTCTGATCTGTCCCCGAGCGGGACACTGTGTCCATCCGGCACAAGGCACGTGAGTCCGACTTGCCCGGACCCGTCAAATTGCAAGCCATATGGTAAGCGTCCGTTAACCATGCGCGGGACTTGCACCGAACAGTATCAATGATTTAGCCATCCTCGATGGCTCGCATCCGCATCGCCGCGATCTGCGGCAGGCTACTTGCACCGAAAAGCGCATGACAACGGGAGACCCGTCCATGCGCATCGCAACCCGGAAGCCGACCTCACCGACCCTCGCACGCTTTCTTCGCGACGATCGCGGCAGCTTTGCCGTCGTCTACATCGTGGCAAGCCTTGCCGTGACCACCGCGGTCGGCATGTCGGTGGATGTCGCGCGGCTCTACAATGCCAAGGCAAAGCTCGACAACGCTGTCGATGCCGCCGTGCTGTCCACCGCCCGCGCCCTGACTGAAGGCGCCACAAGCGAAGACGATGCCCGCAAGGCGATCGCCAAGTTCCTTCGCGCCAACTATGACCCGGCAGCTTTCATGGGCGCACCGGTCAAGATCGGCGCCATCGGGATCGATCCGGTCGCCAAGACGCTGCGGGTTGAAGCGTCGGTCGATCTGCCGATGACGATCATGCAGATTGCCGGGGTCACGTCGTCGAAAGTCTCCTCCAACGCCGCCGCCCTCTATGAAAACACCAAGGTCGAGGTTGCCATGGCACTCGACGTCACCGGGTCGATGGGTGAGTGGGTTGACGGCACCGGCCGCACCAAGATCGAAGCTCTGAAGGATGCAGCCGTGCTCGGCGTCGGCGAACTCATTCCCAATGCCGCGGCTGCCAAGCGCGTGCGCGTCGGTCTCGTGCCCTATGCGGCAACGGTCGATGCCAGCCCGGTGATCGACAAGATCGAAACGACCGGAACCTCGACCGGCTGCGTCTATGAGCGCACCGGAAGTGCATACGACACCGATGCCTTTGCCAACTACGGAAACCCGGTCGGCGGCACCACCTGGTATTGCCCCGGCGCAAAGATCATGCCGCTCACCAGCGACAAGACGAAACTGGAGAACCACATCCGGTCATTTGCGATCGGTGGCTGCACCGCAGGCCACACGGCGATTGCCTGGAGCTATTACATGCTGTCGTCGAAGTGGAACCCCGCCTGGCCGGCCGGGTCGGATGCGGCAGCGCCCGGTGACACCAACACCCGCAAATACGCGATCATCATGACCGACGGCGTGTTCAACACGCACATCTCCAGCGGCCAAGTCTGCAATGAAAACGGCAAGAACGCATCGCGCCAGTATGCGCTCGATCTCTGCAAGGCGATGAAGGACGACGCGATCACTGTCTATACGATCGCCTTTGCCGCGCCGTCGGATGCCGAACAGATGATGCGCAAATGCGCCAATGCCAAGGATGGCACCCGCCAGTTCGCCTTCGACGCCAAGAGCGAGGCTGATCTGAAGGCAGCCTTTGTCGCCATCGCCCGCGACATCGAGAGCCTGCGCCTCACCAACTGACCCATACCTGCCAAAACGCAGAAAGGCCGCCCCTCAAGGACGGCCTTCCCGCAATTCAGTTGGTCTACCGGCCGTCGCGCTGCTGCGCGCGCGGACGTCACGCCACGTCAGAGGCTGCTCCGACGGACGTTGACCCGCAAAGACCGAATAACCAGACTGGAACCACTCGACATCGGATCACCTCCTTTCAGCTTGTTGAAACCATCATCAAGCTGCTTGTGTTTGCCGGCTTTGGCAAGTGGCTTCGCGCGCCAACAAAAAGGGCCCGCCTTCAACAGGCAGGCCCTTGAAACAGCAAACGAAACCCCACTCAGCCCTTGCGGTTCTGGCGGTTCTCGATCAGGTCGTCGACGACAGCCGGATCAGCAAGCGTCGAGGTATCGCCAAGCGCACCGAAATCATCTTCGGCAATCTTGCGCAGGATGCGGCGCATGATTTTGCCGGATCGGGTCTTCGGCAGGCCCGGCGAAAACTGGATCTTGTCCGGCGACGCGATCGGCCCGATCTCGTGGCGCACATGGGCAACCAGCTTCTTGCGCAGGTCATCATCGCCGGTGACGCCGTCCATCAGCGTGACATAGCAATAAATGCCCTGCCCCTTGATATCATGCGGATAGCCGACGACTGCGGCTTCCGACACGGCTTCATGGCTGACCAGCGCGGATTCGACTTCCGCCGTACCCATCCGGTGACCGGAAACGTTGATCACGTCGTCGACGCGTCCGGTGATCCAGTAGTAGCCGTCCTCGTCACGACGGCAGCCGTCGCCGGTGAAGTACTTGCCCTTGTAGGTGGAGAAATAGGTCTGCACGTAGCGGTCATGGTCGCCATAGACCGTGCGCGCCTGGCCGGGCCAGCTGTCGGTGATGCAGAGATTGCCGTCGGCAGCGCCTTCCAGCGTCTTGCCTTCCGCATCGACCAGTTCCGGCTGGATGCCGAAGAACGGACGCGTCGCCGAACCGGGCTTCAGGTCGGTTGCTCCCGGCAGCGGCGTGATCATCACGCCGCCGGTCTCGGTCTGCCACCAGGTATCGACGATCGGGCAGCGCCCTTCGCCGACAACGCGGTGGTACCATTCCCAAGCTTCCGGATTGATCGGCTCGCCGACCGATCCGAGGATGCGCAGGCTCTTGCGCGACCAGTTCTTGACGTGCTCGTCACCGGCACCCATCAGCGAGCGGATCGCGGTCGGTGCCGTGTAGAAGATGTTGACCTTGTGCTTGTCGACCACTTCCCAGAAGCGACCGGCATCGGGATAGTTCGGCACACCTTCGAACATCAGTGTCGTCGCGCCATTGGCGAGCGGACCATAGACGATATAGCTGTGGCCGGTGACCCAGCCCACATCGGCCGTGCACCAGTAGACGTCACCATCCTTGTAGTCGAACACGTACTGGTGCGTCATCGACGCGTAGACCAGATAACCACCCGTCGTGTGCAGCACGCCCTTCGGCTTGCCGGTCGAGCCGGACGTATAGAGAATGAACAGCGGATCTTCCGCCTTCATCTTGGCAGGCGGGCAGTCGCTGGACGCCCGGTGCATGGCCTCATGGTACCAGATGTCGCGATTGTGCGCCCAGCCGGTCTTGCCGCCTGTGCGGCGGATCACCAGCACCTTCTGGACCATGACATACTGCTTGGCAGCCAGATCGATGGCGTGATCGACATTGTTCTTCAGCGGCACATGCTTGCCACCGCGAAGACCTTCATCGGCCGTGATCACGAAAGTGGACTCGCAGTCGACGATGCGGCCAGCCAGTGCGTCCGGCGAAAAGCCGCCGAAAACGATCGAATGGATCGCACCGATACGGGCGCAGGCGAGCATCGCATAGGCCGCTTCCGGCACCATCGGCAGATAGATCGTGACGCGGTCGCCCTTCTTGACGCCGTTGTCCTTCAGCACATTGGCAAGCTTGCAGACATTCTCGTGCAGCTCGCGATAGGTGATGCGCTTGTCGTCGTACGGATTGTCGCCTTCCCAGATGATCGCCACCTGGTCGCCGCGCTTTTCAAGGTGACGGTCGGTGCAATTGTAGGAAACGTTGGTAAGGCCATCCTCAAACCACTTGATCGGCACCTTGCCGGAAAACTTGGTGTTCTTGACCTTGGTATAAGGCTTGAACCAGTCGATCCGCTTGCCGTGCTCGCCCCAGAACCCTTCGGGATCGGTGATCGAGTGACGGTACATGCGCTGGTACGTTGCGTTATCGACATGGGCCGTCTTGGCCAGCTTGGCCGAGACCGGGTAAACATTTCCGGACATGCGTTTCCTCCGCTTTGATGACAGCGGGCCTTCCGACCCGAGGGCCTCCCTCGTGCGCAACCGGCTCCTTGGCGACGTGTCCGGTTGAACGCAACCCGCCCTGTTTAGCCTGAAGCTTTTCCCGCCGTAAATTAGACCAAGGGCTCTCAAGCCTTGCCTTCAACAAATGCTGCGCTGCATGATCAACCTGCTCGTGATTGTTACAAGTTGTAATACACTATGAGTTGCATGTCGCAGCAAGGCGGCCTAACGGGCCCCATCAACGGGAGGTGAGCAACGCGATGCCCTCCCTGCCTGCACGGTCAGGCACCAGGCCAACCCATCAAGGAACATGCATCAGTGAAACCCGTATCGCAGACGATTGTCCGCGTGGCCGCAATCGCGCTTGTCGCAGCTGCCGTCGCCGTACCTGTCGCCCCGGTCGGCGCCAATCCGGCCGCCGCCCTTCCGGAAAACCCCTGGCACCGGATCACCGACTTCGAGCTTGATGAAGACCATGGCTACATGGCCCGTTCGCCGTTCGATGCGATGAGCGAGGCACAATTGGCGTCCGTGCCGCGCGGAAACCGCATCCACTACAATGCACCGTCCAAGTGCGTGCCGGCCCGCCTGAAAAATGCGCTCGCGGAAGTGTCGGCGCGCTTTGGCCCGATCACCGTCAACTCGACAGTGCGCAGCGCATCGGCCAACCGCAAGGCTGGCGGGCGCAAGAAATCCTATCACCTGTCCTGCGCCGCCGTGGACTTTCGCGTCCATGGCTCGACGAAAGGGCTCATGACTTGGCTGCGCAAGCATCCGTCGGTCGGTGGATACAAGCGCTATTCGTCCGGCTTTTACCACATCGACACCGGCCCGAAACGGACGTGGTGACAAAGCAATTCCAGCAAAAGTAGGCACCGGTTTTGTGTCCGGAATTGCGCTTGAAAGCAATTCCAGCAAAAAGTGGGCACCGGTTCTGCGTCAGGAATTGCGCTTGAAAGCAAGTCCAACCGGGACCCGGCTATAGGGCCTCAAGGTGCTTCACACGCTTTGGCGTCCTTTGACATGCGGCAGCAGCAGCGAAGCGGCCCCCATCGCCAAAAGGATGGCTGCCCAACCTGAAAACACCAGCGCCAGCGAGTAACGCTCGGCAATCAGCCCGACAAACGCCGGAATGAACAAGAGGCCGCCATAGCCGAAGGCGGTGATCACCGCGATCGCCGCCGCCGGCTTGACGCCCGGATAGCGACCGGCCGTTGAAAACAACACCGGCACGGTGTTGGCCATGCCAAGGCCGGCGATGAAGAACCCGACGCAGGCCCAGACAAAGGTTTCCGCTGCGCCAGCAATTGCCAGACCGATTGCGGCAACGACGCAGCCGGCGATCAGCACAACCCGGTCGCCGAACCGCGCGCGGATCCGGTCGCCGGTCAGGCGCATCACCGCCATCGTCATCGAAAACGCGGCAAAGGCATAGCCGCTGACCGCCAGCGGCGCCGCAAGCTCATCCTTCAGATACAGCGCACTCCAGTCGATCACCGTGCCTTCAGGCGCGAACGACAGCATCGTCATGATGCCGAAAAAATAGAGCCCGGGCGCCCGCGGAATGCCGCCAACCGATGGCAGCTCATCGCCTGTCGCGGCCACTTCCGGCAGATGGTCGCTCATGTAACGCGGCCAAGCCCACACAAGCACACCGAGCGTCAGTGCGCCGACCACCACAGCGTGGCCCAACTCTCCAAGGAACGCGATCAGCGCGCCGCCGGTCAGGCCGCCGGCAACACCGCCGAGCGACCAGAAACCGTGGTAGGAGGACATCACGGGCCGCTTTAGCGCCACTTCAACGCCGATGCCGTTGGCATTCATGGCATTGTCCATCGCACCGAGAAACATGCCAAGCCAGAGCATGGCGAGCGCCGTCGCCATCACGCCCGGCGCCACGGTCAGCAGCACGAGCGACGGCACCAGCATCAGCGATGTCCAGCGCAGGATCGGCCGCGAACCATAACGGTTGACGAGCACCGCGCCGCCGATCAGCGCCACCAGCGCGCCGACACCGAACAGAATGATCATCTGCCCGAGCACCGCTTCGGAAATGCCGAGCCGTTCGACCATCACCGGGATCTTCGGTGCCCAGTGGCCGACAATGAACCCATTGGCGAAAAAGCCTGCGGAAACCGCCCAGCGCGCCGCATCGAGGCCGCGTGGCGCATCAGCCGGAGCAGCCGCCGTCCCGGCCATATCCACCGACGTTGTCATGTCTTTGAACCTTCAACTTGGCGTGGCATTCTCGTGCAAATTCGCAAGCCTCTTGGCACGGCCCGCCGACAGCGGCAATCGGCCAGATTCGCTTGCTAAGCGACCGGAGAATGAAAGTGCCGACCTGCCATCGAAAGTGAACTGCCGCAAATCACGGAGGTGATCATGAAAGACGACGAGCGTTACCGGCGCGCCTTTGCAGAAGGCGTCGATGAGGATCTGGCCCGCCATCTGATCGATCTCCAGCTTGACCTGCGCCTCGGGCGTGATCTCGGCACCGCCAAGCATTCGAGCCATGAACGCCAGGAAATGCGCAAGGCGCTGCTCAATGTCAGCGAAAAGGATTCCGACGCCGCCTGGGAGCGGGTGATCGGCACCAACGATCTGGTCTCGATCAACTATCTTGCCCGCGGCCTTCGCGCCGCCCGCGCCGTCTGCCGCATCGCGGTGCCGATGCCCGGCGGCACCGCCTACGGGACCGGCTTTCTCGTCGCCCCGCGCCTCCTCATCACCAACAACCATGTGCTGGCCTCGCGCGACATGGCGGCGCAGGCCGAGGCCGAGTTCGATCATGAACTCGATGTCGACAGCGTTCCCGTGCCGCCGGTGCGCTTCAACCTTGCCGCGCACGAGATCTTCCTCACCGATACGACGCTCGACATCACGCTCGTCTCCGTCGCGCCGCTCTCTGACACTGGCGTGCCGCTGGAACGCTTCGGCTTCCTGCCGCTGATCCCGCTGTCCGGCAAGGGACTGCACGGCGAGTGGGTTACCATCGTCCAGCATCCCGATGGCGACCGGAAAATGCTCGCCGTGCGCGAGAACCAGTTGCTGGAGGTCGACCGCAACCGCTTTCCGCAATTGAGCGCGCGGTTCATCCACTACACGACCGACACCCAGCCCGGCTCGTCCGGCTCTCCGGTGCTGAACGACCAGTGGCAGGTCGTCGCGATCCACCACAAGGCCATTCCCAACCCCTATCCGGCGCCTGCCGCAATCCTTGAAGACGCCAAGGAAGAGGCCATCGTCTCGGCCTGGCCGAAGGGCGACTGGCTTGCCAACGAGGGTGTCCGGGTCTCGGCGGTGTCCAAATGGCTGGAACAGCGGCGATACTCCGACATGCAGGCCGCCGCCGCGCTCGATCGCATAGCCCAGAGCATCGGCATCGTGCCGCTGCCGGCCCCGTCTTCGTCCAGCCGCACGGCCTCGGAAAACTTCGAGATGAGCCGGCCGAAACCGGCAACCCACTGGACTGGGCTCGCCGCGAGGCCCGACATGGGCTACGACGACAACTTCCTGCCCGAACCGATCTTATGGGACGATATCCTCCGCCCGCTCGATGCCGATCTTGCGGTTGCAAAGGACGGCGGCAAGCGCCTCGACTACCTGCACTTTTCCGTCGCGATCAATGCCAAGCGCAAGTTCGCCGCGATGACCGCCGTCAACATCTTCGGGGCAAAGCTGGTCAATCCGGGCAGCCGCTCCGACACCTGGCGGCGCGATGTGCGCATGGATGACGATCTCCAGCCGGCCGACAATTTCTACGTGAAAAGCGAGGGCACCGATCCGGTACAGTTTTCACGCGGTCATCTGGTGCGCCGCGTCGATCCGTGCTGGGGCACCAAGGCGGACGCCGAGACCGCCGAGATGCACACCTTCCATTTCGCCAATGCCGCACCGCAGGTGCAGGCCTACAACAATTCCGACTGGGGCGACCTTGAAGACTATGTGCTGGAGCGCGCCCAGACGAGGGACCTGAAGATGTCGGTCTTTACCGGGCCGATCTTCCGCGACGACGATCCGCTCTATGGCCAAAGCCGGCAAGGCGGACCATGGAAGATCCCGGTCAGCTACTGGAAGATCGTCGCGGTCGAAAAGACGCCCGGCGAAATTGCCGTTGCCGCCTTCATCGTCGGCCAGATCGAATATGTCATGGCGCTCTACGAGAGCCGGGTGTTCACCAGCCTCAGCCCCTATTCGATCGAGGAGATCCGCCAGCGCAACCTGCAGGTGACGGTCAAGACGGTGGAAGACGAAACCGGCCTCGACTTCAGCGCCCTGCGCCCGTTCGATGCGCAAGGCGCGCTGGAGTCCACCCGCCACGCCCGGTTTGTCACGAGGCCGGGCGATATCGTGATCTGAGGGGCGCGAAGGGCCGCACCCTGCGTGCCGTCACGCTCGACACCCGTCGTCATTCCGGGCCGCCGCAGGCGGACCCGGAACCCTTTGCCATGAAGGCTCCCGGACACTCGCAATGACCGCCGCGTCACAGCCACTGGTTTTTGCGGCCGGCGATATTGTAATGCAGCCGGCAATGCATACCTGCTGCGGGTCAACAACCTTAGGGGAGCAAGCACGATGCAATGTCCAGTCGATGGCGCAGACCTTGTCATGTCGGAACGCAGCGGGGTGGAGATCGACTACTGCCCGAAATGCCGCGGCGTGTGGCTTGATCGTGGCGAACTCGACAAGATCATCGAGAGGGCTGGCCCTTCGGCTCCGGCTCCGGCCCGGGAGTATCGCGAGGATACACGCGCACCGGAGCCGCACAAAAAGAAGCGCGATTCGTTTCTCGGCGAACTTTTCGATTTCTGAGACTGCAGGCCTCAAGCGGTAGGCAACCCGCTTTCAAACATCAGCATCCATCATTCCGGGCCGCCGCTGGCGGACCCGGAAACTGGCGCCGTGTGTCTTCGAGGAGAGGCGCTGTTTCTCCACGTCCACGTGACTGGATTGCGGATCGCTGCGCGTCCGCAATGACGGAAAAGTGGGCGGGCCGCTACTTGTACACCACCAGCAAATCCTTCGCATCGATCTGGTCGCCGGCCTTCACCAACACCTCGGCCACGGTGCCGTCGCGCTCGGCATGCAGCGCGGTTTCCATCTTCATCGCCTCGATCGAGACCAGCACGTCGCCGGCGCGCACCTCCTGGCCCGCTGAGATCGCCACGGTCGAAATGACGCCCGGCATCGGCGCGGCGATGTGGTTCTCGTTGCCCGGCTCCGCCTTGCGCCGC
>JBGSWL010000022.1:0-25204 GCA_041752455.1 Roseitalea sp.
CCAGGCGCCGCCGGTCGCGATCGCAATCGCGATCCAGATTGCATGCTTGGCTGTCCGCAGCGCCAGCTTGCGTGTTGACCACGGGGCAGCGTCCAGCTTCATGCGCGCGTTGCGGTCGCCTTCGATCCAGCGCTCGACAACGAGGAACAGATCGACCCAGACGGTTTGCGGGCAGGTGTAGCCGCACCATGCGCGTCCTACTGCGGACGTGACGAGGAACAGGCCGAATCCGGCCATGACCAGCAGCCCGGCAACCAGCCAGAACTCCTGCGGCCAGATCTCGATGAAGAAGAAATAGAAGCGGCGGTTTGCGAGGTCCACCAGCACCGCCTGGTCGGGCGCATAGGGACCGCGATCCCAGCGCAGCCATGGCGTGACGTAGTAGATGCCCAGCGTGACCAGCATGACCAGCCACTTGAACCGCCGGAAGCTGCCCTCGGCGCGCTTGGGGAATATCTTCTTGCGCTTTGCGTAGAGCGGCTGGCGCAGCTTGGCCGAGTTTACGGGCTCGGCGTCGAGCCGTTCTATGGTCGTGCCGCTGTCCAGCATGAACCCGCCGCTTGCTGAGGAGGCCACCCCTGGGTGGTGCCTCCTATCTGAAAGAGCCCAGATATGCTTGAGGCGACGCCGACGCCTTGATTCAGGTCAAGGCGCTTGAGGGCACGTAACTGCCCCAGGCATTCGCCTGGGTGGCTCTCAATTGTACCCCTGGTCTATTCGCCGCCGCCCAGCGAATGCACATAGACCGCAAGTTCCTTGACCGTCGTATCGCCCAGACGACCGGCCCATGACGGCATGACGCCGTTGCGAGGCGCGCGGATCTGGCGGATGATTTCGTCTTCGGTCGATCCATAGAGCCAGATTGCGTCGGTCAGATTCGGCGCGCCGAGCTCACGGTTGCCCTTGCCGGTTTCCCCGTGGCAAACGGCGCAATTTGCTGCAAAGAGCTGCGCGCCATCGCCGACAGCCGCCACATCTTCGGTATTGCCTGACAGCGACCGCACGTAGAGTGCGATTTCCTTGATTTGCGCCGGCTCGAGCATTTCGCCGAAGGCAGGCATCTCGGAAATCCGCGTCTGATCGTCTTCCGCGAAGCGAATGCCATGCGCGATGGTCGCCCTGATCTCATCGGGCTTGCCGCCCCAGAGCCAGTCGTCATCGTTGAGATTGGGATAGCCGGCGGATCCAACGGCGCCCGTTCCGTGGCACTGGATGCAGTTGACCTTGAACGCCGCGGCGCCAGCCGCGCTCGCGAACTGGCGCAGCGTATCGTCGGCAAGAATCTGGTCTACCGTGCTTGCCTCGACGGCCGCGACATAGTCGCGTTTGGCTTCTTGCGCGGCAGCCAGTTCTTTCTTGATCTCGCCGCGGCTCGAATAGCCGAGCATGCCGCCGGTGGCTGAACTGATCAGAGGCCATGCCGGGTAGGCGATCGTATAGGCGAGCGCCCAGACGATTGTCGCGTAGAAGGTCCACACCCACCATCGCGGCAGCGGATTGTTCAATTCCTTGATGCCGTCCCATTCGTGTCCGGTGGTGTCGACGCCGGAGACTTCGTCGATTTCTTTTCCGCTCATGGGCGTGAATCCGGCTTGTCGTCGTTGAGGGGAATGTTGGCTGCGCGGTCGGCCGATGACTTGCCGCCCGGCCTGAAGGCGAACACGACGATGCCGAAAAAGAAGAGCGTCATGCCAAGAAGCGCCCAGCTGTCGGCGAAGTGGCGCATGGCGGTGTAGGTTTCCATTTCACTCCTCAACGGTAGCCGGCGGTTTCGTCGTAGGTCGAGAAGTCGACCAGCGTGCCGAGCATCTGGAGATAGGCAACGAGAGCGTCCATCTCGGTCAGTGCCTGTGGGTTGCCGTCGAAATCGCCGAGCTTGGCTTTCGGATAGCGCGCCAGGACGCCGGAGGTGTCCGCGTTCGGGTCCGCCTGTGCCTTGAGATCGGCGACGGCCTCGGCAATCATCTCATCGGTGTAGGGAACACCGACGCGTGCGTTGGCGACGAGGTGCGTGGAAAAGCCCCTGACGTCGAGCGGCGCATCCTTGAGGAACGAATAGCTCGGCATGATGGATTCCGGCACCACCGAGCGCGGCTCGACCAGATGCTGGACATGCCATTCGTTGGAATAGCGGTCGCCGACGCGCGCCAGGTCCGGCCCGGAGCGCTTGGACCCCCACTGGAACGGATGGTCGTACATCGACTCCGCGGCAAGGCTGTAATGGCCGTAGCGCTCGACCTCGTCGCGGAATGGACGGATCATTTGGCTATGGCAGACGTAGCAACCCTCGCGGATGTAGATGTCGCGGCCTGCCAGTTCGAGCGGTGAGTAGGGTCGCATGCCCTCGACCTTCTCGATCGTATTTTCGAGGTAGAAGAGCGGCGCGATCTCGACAATCCCGCCGATGGTCACGACCACCAGCGAGGTTGCAAGGAGCAGCGTCGCGTTCGTCTCGAAGATCTTGTGCTTGCTCAATAGGGAAGCCATTGGTCCTGCTCCTTATTCTGCGGGTGCAAGACGTGTCGCTTCGGCGCCCATCGGGGCTTCCGCCCGGACGTCTCCGCGAATGGTCTTGTAGATGTTGAATGCCATCACGAGTGCACCGAGCAGGTATAGAGCCCCGCCGAGCACGCGCAGCACGTAGTAGGGATGCATGGCCGCGACCGATTCCGCGAAGGAGTAGACGAGGTATCCCTGGGCATCGTATTCACGCCACATCAGGCCCTGCATGATGCCGGAAACCCACATGACGGCGGCGTAGATCACGATCCCGAGCGTCGCCAGCCAGAAGTGCCAGTTGACGAGCCGCAGGCTGTAGAGCCGCTGGCGGTGCCACAGTTTCGGGACGAGGAAGTAGATCGCGCCGAAGGACACCATGCCAACCCAGCCGAGCGCACCTGAATGCACATGCCCGATGGTCCAGTCGGTGTAGTGGCTGAGCGCGTTGACGGCCTTGATCGACATCATCGGGCCTTCGAAAGTCGACATGCCGTAGAAGGCAACCGCGATCACCATCATGCGCAGGATCGGATCGGTGCGCAGCTTGTCCCAGGCGCCCGACAGGGTCATCAGGCCGTTGATCATGCCACCCCAGGACGGCATCCACAGCATGATGGAGAAGACCATGCCGAGTGTCTGCGCCCAGTCCGGCAGCGCCGTGTAGTGCAGGTGGTGCGGGCCGGCCCAGATGTAGAGGAAGATCAGCGCCCAGAAGTGGATGATCGACAGGCGGTAGGAGTAGACCGGGCGACCGGCCTGTTTGGGCACGAAGTAGTACATCATGCCGAGGAACCCGGCGGTCAGGAAGAAGCCGACGGCGTTGTGGCCGTACCACCACTGGGTCAGTGCATCCTGCACGCCAGCGAAGGCCGAGTAGGACTTGGCGCCGAGGAACGAGACCGGAATGGCCATGTTGTGGACCAGATGCAGCATCGCGATCGTCACGATGAACGACAGGTAGAACCAGTTCGCCACATAGATGTGGGGTTCCTTGCGCTTCATCAGCGTGCCGAAGAAGACGAGCAGGTAGGCGACCCAGACAACCGTGAGAAAGAGGTCGACGTACCATTCCGGCTCGGCATATTCGCGGCCCTGCGATATACCCAGCAGGTAACCGGTTGCGGCCATGACGATGAACAGCTGGTAGCCCCAGAAGACAAACCAGGCGAGATCGCCGCCGAACAGGCGGGCGCGGGTGGTGCGCTGGACGACATAGAAAGAGGTCGCAATCAGCGCGTTGCCGCCGAACGCGAAAATCACGGCAGAGGTATGAAGAGGACGCAACCGGCCGAAATTGAACCAAGGCTCGATGTTGAGTTCGGGCCATGCAAGCTGGGATGCAACGATCACGCCGACCAGGAAGCCGACGACCCCCCAGAACATGGTTGCGATGGTGCCGTAGCGTACCGGGCCGTCCATGTAGTGCGACTCGTCGGCCTTCGTGGTTGCAGGCGCGTACTGCATGTTGCGCAGCAGCACGACGGTCGAGCCGAGCAGCACTGCGGTCAAGACCCACATATGGATCTGAAACTGTTGGTCTTGGGCAAACGCGGCTCCGAGCAGCGCCACGAAGGCACCGATCCCAAGCAGCAAGGCCCAGCTTGCGTTCCTCATTGGATTTCCTCTCGCTTCTGTCGATGGGCGCAATTTCAGCGCACACGCACCCCGGACTCTGCCGGGCCAAAGCCTAGTTGCCAGTCGGGCTTGTTTTGCGCTTTGATCTTGATCAAGGCATGCCCGGTGAAGGTCACGCTACTTTTGGATCTGCGATGGCGGCCTAAGCGCGCGCCGGTACAGGATTGGTGATGGACAAACGCCGGCGAAGCAACTTTCCCTCCAGCGACGCTGGTCAGACAGGGACCGGCTACCTGTCCGGCGAACCGGTGACTGATCTCGGCCTCGAACAGTTGATCGGGACATTGGAGCATCACCTGAACGTGCAGCACAACCTCTGCTGTGCGCTTGAAAGCATTGCCGACGGCCTTCCCGGCGAAGTGCGCAACGACGATTGCCTCGCCATCGCCCGCAGCATTCACCCGATCATCCATCGCAGCCATGTGTTCGAGGAGACGGTTCTCTTCCCGGTGCTGCGGCAACGCTGCGCCGGCGAAGCGCATCTTGCAGACACGCTGGACCGCCTGCTTGGCGAGCACTGGGAAGACCAGTCGTTTGCCGAGGAAGTGCGCCACGAACTCGTCGACTACGTTGCCGGTCAAGACGCAGCCAATGTCGAGAAACTGGCGTACATGCTGCGCGGCTTTTTTGCGGGCCTGCGTCGGCACATCGCATTTGAACGCGAGCATCTCATCCCGATGCTGCGTCGCGCCACAAGGACCTTGGCCTGATGAATGTTGTCGTGAGGCCCGATCTGGCGCGGCTGATGTCCGAGCGCGGCGGTGCCGTTCCCCGGTACACAAGCTATCCGACCGCACCGCATTTTGCTGCGACCGTCGGGCCGGCCGTCATGGATGATCTGATCGCGGCGATCACCCCCGACGAGCCGGTTTCGATCTATCTGCATGTGCCGTTCTGCGACCGGCTTTGCTGGTTCTGCGGCTGCAACACCAAGCACACGCTGAAATACGGGCCGGTGGAGGCCTATGTCGACACGGTGCTTGCGGAAATTGCGCTGCTCGGCACCCGCATCGGCTTTCGCCCGCTTGCCGGCCAAATCCATCTCGGCGGGGGATCGCCGAGCATGCTCCGGTCGACCGATTTGGCGCGGCTCGGCGCTGCGCTCGGTGAAGTCTTCAAGATCAGCGCGACAACCGAGATCAGTGTCGAGATCGATCCGTCCGATGTCACGCCCGATACGCTGGACGGCTTGCGCCGCCTCGGCGTCACGCGCATCAGCGTCGGCGTCCAGGACTTTGATCCGGCCGTGCAGAAGGCCATCAACCGGCCGCAGACTTTCGAACAGACGCGCGACGTGATCGAAGCGGTGCGCGCGAGCGGCGTGCGCTCGGTCAATGTCGACGCGCTTTATGGGTTGCCGTTGCAGACGACTGAGCGGTTGGAGCGGACAATCGATCAAGTCCTGACCCTTTCGCCGGATCGCATCGCGCTCTTTGGCTATGCCCATGTGCCTTGGGTCAAGAAACACCAGACGATGATCCGCGATGCGGATCTGCCGGACATGGAAGCGCGTTTTGTGCAGGCGCAAGGCGCTGAAGCGCGGTTGCTGGCCGCCGGTTATGACAAGATCGGCATCGACCATTTTGCCAAGCCCGGGGACACGCTGGCGATCGCGGCGCGCGGCGGCCATTTGCGGCGCAATTTCCAGGGTTACACGACCGATACCTGTCCGGTTCTGATCCCGCTTGGCGGCTCGTCGATCGGCGCGTTTTCCGGCGGGTTCGTCCAGAATGAAGTGGCGACCGGCCAGTATGTCGAAGCGGTGAACGCCGGACGCTTGCCCGCATCACGCGGCTACGCGATGACCGAGGATGACCGGGTGCGCGCGTTCATGATCGAGCGCCTGATGTGCGATTTCAATATCGATTTTGCTGCCGTCGAGCAGCGCTTCGGCGCGGAGCGGGCCCGCCCCTACATCGATGAGATGCAGGCGATCGCGGACGCAGACACAGACGGGCTTTGTGGTGCTGATGGAGACAGCTTCTTCATTCCGGACGATGCAAGGGCGTTTACCCGCCTCGTCGCATCGCGGTTCGACGCCTATCTGGCGCAATCCGGTTTCCGGTATTCGAAGGCGGTCTGAACTTCAGGCGGAACAGCCTTACTGCTCGCTCTCGCAGGCATCACGCAGGCGCGCGAGCGACGGGACGATCACTGTCCGGTTGTTTTCAAGTTCGATCACGCCAGCCTTGCGTAACTTGGTGACCTGACGGCTGACGGTTTCGATCGTCAGGCCGAGAAAATCGGCAATTTCCAGACGCTTGAGCGGCAGTTCGAAGCGGATCACATGCCCGGCCGTATCGAGCTCCGGGTCGATGTGGGACGCGATCAGGTAGAGGAAACTTGCCACCTTTTCGGTCGCGGTCTTGCGTCCGAGTGTCAGCATCCAGTCGCGCGCTTCATCGAGTTCCTTGAGCGTCTGCTCGTGCAGAGCGTGCTCGAGTTCAGGCGCGGTGCGGGCGAGATCCTCGATGACGGATTTCGGAAACGAGCAAACGCGCACGTCGGTTGCGGCTTCCGCCGAATAGTTGCTCTGGTGCGAGAAGATGCGGCCGAGAAAATCCGGCGCAAACTGCAGACCGACGATCTGCTGGCGTCCATCGGCCATCAGCTTGGTCAACTTGACGACGCCGCTCAGGATGTTGGCGTAGGTGTGGATGTCATCGCCGACCGATATCATTTCGCTCTGGCTGCGATAGACATGTTTGGTGGTGTGTTTGGAAAGCTGGACCAACTGGTCGGGTCTGAGGGAACCGCAAACCCCCTTATGGCGTGCTTCGCAGGCTCTGCAGACAGCAGGGACATCCGAGTTATGAACGTCAAGGCGCACGGCACGCGGCCTGTTCGCTGAAGACTCCATCAGGTTAGTCTCCCGATCCCACCAATGCTGTCATTTACCAGCGCATCCACCCCTGCGCAAACGGCAAGCTTGCTGCCCTTCTAGACGACAAACCGATGATGCCAACTGTGGCATAGTGTTTCAAGCGCCATGTGGCCGACGCGACTCCCAATGTTTTCGTCAACGGGGAAAGGATCAAGGGCGATTGTCAATCTCAAGCGACGGTAACAGGTGTCAATCGGCATTGCCGGCGGCGGACAGCAGGCTTGCATTGCCACCTGCGGCGGTGGTGTCGATGGAAACATGGCGCTCGTGGATGCAATGGCGCGCGAGCGGACCTCCGGTCACCAGCGGGACGATTGCACCGGTGCGATGTGCGAGGGCAACCCGCAACCGGCGCGCTGTCTCCTGATCACCATGCCAGACGACGACATCGATGCCATTGAGTGACTGCAAGCATTGCAGGTCAAGGCGACCATCGACGTAGCCTTCTCCCGATCCGCCGGGCGCGATGCCGACTGCTCCGCAGCCGACCGCCTCCGCCTCGGCGACTTGCCTTGCCACACTTTGCAGGTCCGGACCAAGGCAGAGCACAACACCGCGCGGCCAGTGTGCATATCGATTGCTCTCTCCGGTAGGGCCAGCGAGGGAAACGGTATGCAGCGGGTGGTTGGCAACGCGTGTGCGCGCGGCGGCGATGGCAGCCTCGACGGTTGCGAGAGCGACAACGTCGCCATGGTCATGCGCGTGATCTGATGCCTGCGACACGGTCTCGGGCTTTGTCAGCCGTTCCACATAAAGCGGTCCGCCGGCTTTCGGCCCGGTGCCGGACAAGCCTTCGCCGCCGAAAGGCTGGCTGCCGACGACAGCACCGATCTGGTTACGGTTGACATAGATGTTGCCCGCGTGGACGCGGTTGGAAACTGTCTCGACGCGGTCATCGATGCGCGTGTGCAGACCAAAAGTCAGGCCAAAACCCCGCCGGTTGATCGCATCGATGACCTTGTCGAGGTCGGCGGCGCGAAAGGTTGCCACATGCAGGACCGGGCCGAAGATTTCGCGTTCGACGTCATCAATGCCGTTCACCCTGATGATGGCCGGGGCGCAGAACGTGCCGTCGGACGGCGCTTCAAGCGTGGCGATCAGCCGCCCGGCGGAACTTGCATCGGCCACATGCTTGTCGATGGCAGCCTTGGCGCGGGCATCGATCACCGGACCGATATCGGTAGCAAGATCGAGCGGGTCGCCCAGTTTGAGCGCCTGCATGGCGCCTGTCAGCATGGCGATGACATTGGGCGCGACATCTTCCTGGACATAAAGAACGCGAAGCGCCGAGCAGCGCTGTCCCGCCGAACGAAACGCGGACTGGATGACATCGCGCACGGCCTGTTCAGGCAGGGCGGTCGAATCGACGACCATGGCGTTGATGCCGCCGGTTTCGGCAATCAGAAGCGCGTCGGGCGCAAGGTTTTGCGCCATGGTCTTGTCGATCGCGCGTGCCGTTGCGGTCGAACCGGTGAAACAGACACCGGCGAGGCGCGAGTCCGAGGTCAGTGGTGCGCCGACCGTCGGCCCGTCGCCGGGCAAAAACTGCAGGGCCGAAACCGGCACGCCAACCTCGTGCAACAAGGCTATGGCTCTGGCGGCAATCAGCGGCGTTGCTTCGGCGGGCTTGGCGATGACGCCATTTCCTGCGGCCAGCGCGCCGGCGATCTGGCCGATGAAGATGGCGAGCGGAAAGTTCCATGGCGAAATGCAGCCGATGATGCCTCGTGCGGGCTTTTCGCCCAACACGCGCGCCTCGCATGCATAGTACCGCAGGAAGTCGACCGCTTCGCGGATTTCGGCAATGCCGTCATCGATGGTCTTGCCGGCTTCGCGCGCCAGCAGAGCCAGCATCGCACCGGTATCGCTTTCGAGGGCATCCGCGGCCTTTTCGAGAATGGCGGCGCGGTGCTCTGAGGGTTCGCCCCAAGGCCTCGCCGCATCAAGCGCTGCCGCGATGGTCTGCGCATCCGCCTCCTTTAGAGTGCCGACCTGGTCGTCCGGCCTTGCCAGGTTGATGATCGGGCGCTGAACAAGACTGTCGGTCGAGATCGCGCCGACAATCATCGGGGCTGCGGCAAACGTCATGGTCTCGAACGGCAGGCGGCTTTCGAGCAGCGCGGCGCGGGCTTTCCGGTTGGAAAGATCGTGACCGGCGGAGTTCTTCCGGTCGGGCGCAAAGAGATCGGCGGCAAGCCGCACGGCGGATGATTGCGGCGCACCGATGTCTGCGAACGGATCGGCGGCAACGCGCGCCGCCGGTACATCGAGATCGATGATCTGGTTGACGAACGAACTGTTGGCGCCGTTTTCCAGCAGGCGGCGAACAAGATAGGCGAGCAGGTCGCGATGCGCGCCGACGGGTGCATAGACCCGGCACCTCGTGCCATGCGTCGAGCGCACCCGCTCGTGCAGGCTGTCGCCCATGCCGTGCAGGCGCTGGAATTCGAAATCGCGGCCATTGCCGGCCATCTGGAGGATTGCGGCCACCGAGTGGGCGTTGTGGGTGGCAAATTGTGGATAGATGCGGTCGCGCATGCCGAGCAGTTGGTTGGCGCAGCACAGATAGCTGACATCGGTTGACGCCTTGCGGGCAAAGACCGGGAACCCGGAAAGGCCGGCGACTTGCGCCCGCTTGATCTCGCTGTCCCAGTAGGCTCCCTTGACGAGTCGAACCATCATGCGCTTGCCGGATTTGGCGGCGAGCGCATGTGTCCATTCTATCACATGGGTTGCGCGTTTGCCGTAGGCCTGCACGACGATGCCGAACCCGTCCCAGCCTGAAAGGCGCGGATCGGCCAGAACTGTTTCGATGACATCAAGCGACAGTTCCAGCCGGTCGGCTTCCTCGGCATCGATGTTGAAACCGATGCCGGCACTGGCGGCCATGGCCGCAAGGTCTGCCGTGCGCGCTGCAAGTTCCGGCACTGCGGTCTCGCGTTTCAGTTCTTCGTAGCGCGGGTGAAGCGCCGATAGTTTGACCGATATGCCCGGATTGGCGGCGATCTCGCTGTGGCGTGCGGCCGGAGCGATGGCGGAAACTGCCGCTGCATAGGCTGCAAGATAGGCGTCGGCATCGTGCGCCGTCATCGCCGCTTCGCCCAGCATGTCATAGGAATAGGTGTAACCCTTGGCCTCGAGGCGTGCGGCGCGCTCCATCGCCTCGCCGATTGTCCGGCCCAGCACGAATTGCTGGCCGAGTTCGCGCATCGCCTGGCGAACGGCAGTGCGGATCACCGGCTCGCCGAGGCGGCGAATGGCGCCACGCAGCACGGCGGCAAGACCTTCGGCTGGCGTGTCGCTGAGGACATTGCCGGTCAGCATCAGCGCCCAGGTGGATGCATTGACCAGCGGCGAGGCTGACTTGCCCAAGTGGCGGCCCCATTGCGACGGCGCGATCTTGTCCTCGATCAGGGCATCGATCGTTTCGGCGTCGGGCACCCGCAGCAGCGATTCGGCAAGGCACATCAGCGCGATGCCCTCCTGCGTCGACAGACCGTATTCGGCGAGGAAGACCTCCATCAGGCCGGGCCGGTCCATCCGGCGGATGTCTTCGACCAGCCTGGTCGCGGCTTTAACTGCTGCGGCGCGCGACCCCTCATCCATGCCGTAGCGGGACACAAGTGCGGACAGGATCGCTCGTTCGTCTGCGCTCTGGTTGTCGCGCATCTGCGTCCGCAAGCTGTCGAGACTGGTCATGGTCGGTCCGTGATTTGCCTCAGGCAGTGTAGACAGGTTCGCTTGCCCGTTCCAAGGGGCTGGCCGTGGCGGAGGCAACAGGTTCCAACGCGCCTTGCCCTGATGCCCGGTGCGGCCTATGTGCTGACATGAGAGAAACGGATTTCTGCACCATGGTCCCGGCAATCGTCATCGCACTTCTCTTGCTCGCAACGGCAGCAACCGGCGGCTATTTCCGGCCGGGCGAATGGTACGAGTCACTCCGGAAGCCGGGATGGACGCCGCCGAACTGGGCCTTCCCGGTGGTCTGGATGATCCTCTACGCGATGATCGGCTATGCCGGTTGGCGCGCCTGGAAAGCAACCGGGCCAAGTCTCCTGACCGGTCTCTGGCTGGTGCAACTGTTCTTCAACGCGGCGTGGTCGTATCTGTTCTTCGGCCGCCGCCGTATGGATCTGGCGATGGTCGATGTCAGCATCATGTGGCTGCTGATCGCCGGCTTCATCGTGGTCGGCGCTGGCGTCGACACGATCGCGGCGGCGCTGTTTGCGCCCTATCTTCTGTGGGTGACAATTGCTGCAGCGCTGAACTGGAGCGTGTGGTCGCTCAATCCGCAGGCGATGCGGTCCGCCTGAAGGCGCGGTGGCGAAACGCCAGCTCCGCCATGTGGGCAAAAAACCCGGCAGACAGGAACATCGCGATCCAGATCACCGGCGCGCCGGTCAAGGCGCTGCGCAGCGCTGCCATCAGCGCCAGCCCGGAAACCGTGTTGAACAGGATTGTCCGGCGCTGGTCGGCGGTGCGGTAGAGGACGAGCGCTACCGCCATTTCCGCGACCAGCACAGCCATGGCGATGTCTGCGAGCCGGCCGCTCTGGGCCAGCCCGTTCAGCCAGTCGAGGATCATGTCGGGGCAAGGCCGAGCAGTTGGCGCATGTCCTTCACCATGACGCGCAGATGCGCCATCGGATCGCGGCGCACGAGGCGCTTGTTGAGGTAGCTTTCCCAGGTCAGGCGCTGCACGTCCGGGTCGGCACACATGGTGACGAATTTTTCGCGGCGCTTGTCGGAGCAATACCAGAAATACTGCATCATCCCGAGCACGAAGAAGACCTTGCCATGATCCCGCATGAAGCGGCGGCGCGCGCTTTTCAGGGCCGAGGCGCGGCCGGTGTCGATGACGGCAATCACGGCATCGGCGGCGAGGCGCCCGGTCAGCATCGCATAGTAGATGCCTTCACCGGACGAGGGGGCAACGACGCCGGCGGCATCGCCGATCAGCAGCACATTGCGGCCATCGTCCCACCGGCGCATCGGCTTCAGGGGGAGCGGCGCCCCTTCTTCACGGATGGTTTCCGCATCAGTCAGGCCAGCAGCTTCGCGCAGCTTGGCTGTTGCCTCGCGCAGGCTGTGGCCTTTCACGGCAGAGCCGACGCCGATCGACGTGTGCTCGCCATGGGGAAAGACCCAGCCATAGAAATCCGGCGAGATTCGCCCGTCATAGATGACATCGCAGCGTTCCGCATTGAACTTGGCCGGGTCGGGATTGACCGGCGACTTGACGATCTCGTGGTAGGCAAACACGTAGGGCGGGCGCTTGTTGGGGCCGAAAATCGCCCGGCGCACCGCAGAATTGGCACCATCGGCACCGAGCAGCAGGCGCGTATCGATGTGGACCGTCGTCTTGTCCTTGGTTTCGATCTCGACGGTCAGCGTACCGTCGTCATTGCGGACAAAGCTCTTGAAGGTGCCGGTCAGCCGCTCGGCGCCAGCATTGGCGGCGCGTTCGCGCAGCCACGGATCGAAGCGGTCGCGATCGACCATGCCGACAAAGCCGATATCGCCGATTTCCATTTCCACGGTCTTGCCGGACGGGGCGATGATGCGCGCAGCGTGAACCGTTGCAGTCAGCTGGCTGCGCGGAATGTCGAACTCCGACAAGGCCTTGGTCGGGATTGCGCCGCCGCAGGGCTTGATGCGACCGTCGCGGTCAACGAGCAGCACGTCGCGCCCTGCGCGGGCAAGGTCATGGGCAGCCGTGGCTCCCGCCGGTCCGCCACCGATGACAATGGCATCGTGCAGGCGGCGGTCTGGGCGATGGGGCGTCATGTTCATGGTGTCACTCCGCAGGTTGGCTGGCGGGCGCATAGCCGAGCCTGCCTGCGGCACCGATCGGGGCCGCAATCATGGTGGCAATCAGGGCGGAGACGGCAAACAGCACCGCTTCGCCGGCAAAGACGACAGAAAACGACAGCGCGATATCGCCGGTCAGCCAGCGTGTCAGGTCGACGGCGACGGTTCCGAGAAATCCGCCAAGTCCGAAGGCTATCGCCTGGGCAGCGCCCCAGACACCCATGCGGATGCCTTCACGCGACTTCTTGCCGTCGCCAGCCAGCATCATCATCGTGCCGATGGCGGCGACGGCAAAAACGCCATTGCAGAAGCCGAGGACGAAGATGTTGGCCTCGAGCGGCCATTGTGGCGCGACCAGCGCTGCCATCGACAAAAGCGCCAGCGAGGCGCCGGAACCGATGCAGCCGGCAACGGTGAAAAGCTTCAGGATGCCCGAGCGGCGACGGGCAAGCACGCTGCCGATGATGCCGACAAAGGCCATGCCGAGCAGGACGCCGCCGTGCTGGGTGCCCGACAGTTTGGTGCTTTCGCCCGGTGTCATGCCGAACAGCAGACCGGCGAAGGGTTCGAGGATCAGGTCCTGCGTCTGGTAGGCGAGCATCGAGGCGAAGACGAAGATCGTGAAGATGCGCGCCGTGCGATCCTGCCAGATTTCGGCCAGCGCCTCGCGGAACGTGGCATTCGGCATGGGCGCAGAGCGCTGGTCGGCGATTTCACTTGTGCGGCTTTCGATGCCGGAAACCGCCAGCGTTGCCAGCGAAAGGGCAATCGCCCCGGAGATCGCGGTGATGGTCACCAGACGGGTGTGCGAGTAGGGGTCGAGAAACAGGCTCGAGACGATGGCGGTAACGACGATGCCGCCGATCATCATCATCCAGACGAGGGTTGCCGCCGCAGGACGGCGTTGCGGCGCAGTGCGGCTGGCCAGCAATGCCAAAAGCGATGTCCCTGAGGCGCCGATACCGAAGCCGATCAGGACAAAGGCGACCATCGCCGCGACAAGGCCAAGCCAGAACGACTGCTCAAACAGGAAGGTCGTCGCCGCAGCGCCGGTGCCGGCAATCGCCAACAGCGCAAGGCCGCCGATGATGAAATGGGTGCGCTTGCCGCCGAGGTCGGAGGCGTGACCCCACAGTGGACGGCCGAGCTGGACCGCATAGTGCAGACCGACCAGCATGCCCGGAATGACCGCTGCGAGCGACAGTTCGACGACCATGACACGGTTGAGCGTCGATGTGGTCAGGACGACGATCGACCCCAGCGCCGCCTGCACGATGCCGAGGCGGACGATGTCCAGCCAGCCAAGACCGGGAACCATGCGGCGGGGCGGAAAGGCGAGCTTCATCATGGCAGGATCTCTGTGCTGAGGCCGGAAAGGGCAAATGCGGCGGCCATCATGCCGAGGACATAAAGCCCGACGCCGATGGCGCTGTACCAGACGGCGAGGCGCACAGGATCGCGCAGGAACCGCACCATGCATGCGAGCTGGACGGCCAGAAGCGCCGCGATGATGGCGGCATGAACCGGTCGTCCCCAGGCGAACAGCAGGCCGATCACCGCCACCTGCGGAACCGCCATGATGATGCAGGCGAGGCGCGCCGCGGCGTCGGCGCCAAGCTGGACCGGGATGGTGTGCACACCCATCAGGCGGTCGCCATGCATCGCCTTGAAGTCGTTCAGGGTCATGATGCCGTGCGCGCCGATGCCATACAGCAGCGCAATCAGAAGGATTTGACCCGACGGCAGCGTGCCGAGCGCGGCAGCCGCAGCGGTCATCCAGGGCAGGCTCTCATAGGAAAAGCCGACCGCGGCATTGCCATACCAGCCATTGAGCTTGAGGCGCAGCGGCGGCGCGCTGTAGATCCATGCGAGCACGAGACCGATGACAGCGGCGACGAGCACCCAGATGCCAAGCAGCGCGGCAATCGCCAGCGAGATCACCGTCATTATGATCGCCACGTTGAGACCCCAACGCCCGGGCATGCGCCCGGACGGGATCACGCGGTCCGGTTCGTTGATCGCATCGACATGCCGGTCAAACCAGTCGTTGACCGCCTGGCTTGTGCCGCAGATCAGCGGTCCGGCCAAAAGCACGCCGCCGAGGATCCACGGCCAGCGCTCCAGCGGCGAAACGCCAGATGCGATGGCGCCGCAGGCATAGGCCCACATCGGCGGAAACCAGGTGATCGGTTTCAGCAGTTCCAGAATGGCGCCGGGCTTTGGCAGGGCCGTGGCTGCGCCTGTCGTGGAGACATCGGTCATGGGGAGAGGCTAGGATGCACGACGAAATGTGTCAATATTAATTGACAGTCAAAACTGTCACTTCATCATTTCGAATCGGTGGTGAAATCTTCGAGATTGTGCCGCCGAAGTTTGATATAGAGGCTCTGTCGGCTGAGGCCGAGCATGTCGGCGGCTGAGGCGCGGTTGTTGTCGGTCTGGCGAAGCGCTGCCTCGATGCACATCTTTTCGATGACATCGACGGCTTCGCGGATGAGATCCTTCAGGGGAACTCGACCGACAAGTTCTGCAAAGTCGCCTTGCTCGCCCCGGCCTCCGGGGGTCGGAACATTGATCGTGGTGTCGCGGCGTCCGGCCTCGGCGATGAATATGCCGATGCGTTGGCCATCCTCGTTTCCGGGAACGCGGGCTGCCGAAACTGTCACGCCCTTGGTCATGCCGAGTTCATCACGCACCACCGTTGCGAACTGGCGCACATGGCCTTCCTCGCGCACCCGCGAGAGCAGAACCTGAAGATCGACGCTCGATGCGCCGAGCCAGCTGTTGAGATTGCGTTCGGCGATCATCGACTTGTTGAGAATGTGCAAAAGGTCGAGAAACTGGTCGTTGGCTTCGATGATCACGCCCTTGCGATCAATGACTACCAAGGCTTCGGGAAACGAATCGAGCAGGCTGCCGTCGCCATGGCGACCCGATGCGGCTTGAGCCGGCCCATCGCCGGGCAAAAGCGTCACCATCAGATTGCCGCGGCCGTTTTCGCGATAGGGTTCGATGACGGCAAACAGCGGCTTGTCGTGGCCCGGCAGCGACAAATCCAGATTGCGCCGGATGCCGCCATGGCGCGCCGCACCCAGCGCATCGATGAAGGCGGGACGGTTGTCGCGCTCGGCAAGCTGTACCGCGTTTCGCCCGACAAGGCGCGCCGCGGGCTGCTGCAGGAGGTTGGCGCCGGTCATGTTGACGTCGATGATCTCGTGGTTGTCGCCATCGATGACCAGAATCGCCTGCGCCGTCTTATGGAAGATCGTGCGATAGCGGCTCTCTGCTTCGCGGATCTTTCGATATTCGGTTTCCAGTTCCGCCTGCGCCCGCACAAGCTGCTGCTGGATGCCGGAAAAGCGGCGGAGATCTTCGCCGATGGCAAGCTTTGCCGAAAACCCCGGGACGCTGATCAGCGTGTAGTCGACCGGCAGATCAGGCTGCCCGGCAGCGCCATGGTTGACCTGGCGCCGGCGGGTCGTCCCGGTCTTGGCATTCTCCTCGACCAGGGCGTCGATCTTGTCATAGCACTCCGGCGTCACCGTATCGCGAAAGGCTTTGCCCCTGAAGTCCTCAAGGCCGTAGACGTCGAGCGACGGGTCCCGGTAGGCGACATCCAGCACCTGACCACCGGCATCGACCAAAAGCGTGATGTCGGCCGCAACCGAGGCAAGCGCTGCCATTGTCGATGCATCGACCGGCTCGAACAGCTTGATGGCTTTGTGAAACGAGCGGTGGGCGGTGCGGGCGACGAGATTTTCCATTCAGCCCACGTGGCCCTTGCAAACAGTTTTTGCCGGACCGTATGCGATCCCGGATTTGTCGCGAATCTCGATCAGGTGACACGCGGTCTCAAGCGCGCGATAGGCAGAATCGCAGACGAAATCAACGCCAAGTCGTGTCATCCAGCCGGATGCACGTTGTGTGGCTGTGCCGCCGGCAATCACCGCCGGTCGGATTGCCGGGTCCATCGCATCGACTGCATCCAGCGTCTCGGCCACAACCGATGACAGCCGGTCGGTGGACCACGAGAGGCAAACGATATCGGCGCGGTTGGACGCGATTGCAGCGATCAGTTCCGACGTGGTCGATGGTGTGATCAGGCGGGTGGCCCAGCCGCGTGCGCGAAACACTTCTTCCAAGAGGGTCTGGCCGAACTGGTGCGCTTCGCCCGGCGGCACCGCAAAGATGACCATCCCGGCATCCACGGGCACCCAGCGCGTCCGGTGGGCTTCGACGAGGCGGCGCAAGATGATCTGCAGGCGCCCGATGGCAATCGTCACATCGATGAAGCTGCGCTGGTCGTCGCACCAGTCGTCGCCGAGTGCGACAGCAACCGCCTCCAGAAAGCCGAGGCGATCTTCAAGGCATCGTCCAGCGCGATCAACCGCCTCGACGCATTCGTCGATCTGGCCGGCATGCAGCAGGCGTTTGAAGATCTTCACCGAATCGCTGCCAAGGCTGGACCTGACCGGCTCCAGCGTCAGCGGGCCGATCAAGCGCTCGCGGGCCGCCAAGAGCACGATGTGGCAAACCGCAGCGACGACATCGGGATTGAGATCATTGTCGCGCGTTTCGCGGCGCAGGCCGGTCACCCGCATATTCTGTGTGGATTTGACACGGTAGGCGGTGCCGGAAGACCGGCTGGTTCCACGGCGCGAGTCCGGAACCCGCTCGCCCTGCTGGTCATGCAGGGAAACACGGTCGTGCATCGCTTGGGGGCGGCTTTCGAATTCGACGTCATCTGTCATGTCAGTGCCCGCGCGCATACGCGTTCCATAAGCCTTGGTCCGATCGTGAGGTCGTCAGCTCTTCGCCTCTTCGGGGCCCGGGTTGCGAAGCTGAGTTCCCGATCGGGCGACTGGCGCCGGCGATCCTCGCGTTTCACAAACTGTGGATGAGTGGGTTTCGATTGTAAACAAAAATAAACGTCAATCAAAGTTGACACTATGCGCGGGGCAGGGTTAGTCTTGCCCCGAAGGCCATGGGAGGCCCGCAGGGAAGCCTGATGCATAGCCACAATGCTCAAGAAAGAGGCAGTTTCGTGCTTTACACAGCCGAACAGCGCGTGCGCCGCGACAACACCGTCTGGACCCTGGTTCAGGGACTTCTCGCGCCGGTGCAGTTCCTCGTCTTCCTCGTCTCGCTCGGCCTGATTCTCCGCTACCTTTCGACCGACGAGGGCCTTCTGGCCGCCGACATCTCGGTGATCGTCAAGACTCTTGTCCTCTATACGATCATGATCACCGGCGCGATCTGGGAGAAGGTCGTGTTCGGGCGCTACCTGTTTGCGCCGGCCTTCTTCTGGGAAGACGTCTTCTCGATGCTGGTCCTGGCCCTGCACACCACATATCTGGTCGCCACCTGGGCCAAGCTGCTGTCGCCGTCCGCGCTGATGGTCCTGGCACTCGCAGCCTACGCGACCTACGTCATCAATGCCGGGCAGTTTGTCTGGAAACTCCGGCAGGCCCGCCTCTCGGCGCCATCCAAGGCGAACAAGATGGCCGGTGCCCAGTTGGGCCAAGCCACGGCGGTGCAGTCATGAACCGCCATGTCCCTCCCCATGTCGCCCGGTCGCTGGCTTCCGATACAAGCATCGAGCCAATCCGTGAGCGCGGCCAGCATGAAGTCTTTTGCGGTCTGACCTCGATCATCTGGCTGCATCGCAAGGTGCAGGATGCGTTTTTCCTGATCGTCGGATCGCGCACCTGCGCCCATCTGATGCAGTCGGCTGCCGGCGTGATGATCTTTGCCGAGCCGCGTTTTGCGACAGCCGTCATCGATGACCGGGATCTTTCGGGCCTTGCCGACATGCATGACGAACTCGATCTGGTTGTCGCGCGCCTGGTGGCACGACGCCCGGACATCCGCATGCTGGTGCTGGTCGGTTCGTGCCCTTCGGAAGTCATCAAGCTTGACCTTTCACGGGCTGCCCATCGCCTCGACAAAGAGCACCATCCGAAACTGCGCGTCATGGCCTATTCGGGCAGCGGCATCGAGACGACGTTCACGCAGGGCGAAGACAATTTCCTGACGGCTGTCGTTGAAGCGGCGCCCGCTGCGCCCGCTGGCGAAAAGTCGCTGCTGGTCGCCGGTTGCCTTGCCGATGTGGTCGAGGACCAGTTCAGCCGGATCTTTGCGGCACTCGGCATTGGCCCCGTGCGGTTCCTGCCGGCGCGCGGCAGTGACGGCGTTCCGCCCGTCGGTCCGGGCACGGCGGTACTTTTGGCGCAGCCCTATCTGACAAGCACGGTCAAGGCGCTGGAAAAGCGCGGCGCCACCCATATTCCGGCACCGTTGCCGCTTGGCGAAGCAGGCACGACCGCCTGGCTGAAGGCTGCTGCCAACCATTTTGGCGTATCGGCCCAACTCTTCGATGACGTCACCGGCCCCGGCCGTGAACGCGCACAGCGCGCCGTCAGCCAGCATCATGCAACCCTGAACGGCAAGCGCGTCTTCTTCTTTCCGGACTCGCAGATGGAGCCGGGTCTGGCGCGTTTTCTGGCAACCGAAGCCGGTTGCGAGATCGTTGAAGTCGGTTCGCCGTTCATCAATCGCGCGCTCGTCGGCGCCGATCTTGCCGGCCTGCCGAAGGGCACTGTCCTGTCTGAAGGTCAGGACGTGGATCGCCAGATCGATCGCTGCCGCGCTGCGGACCCGGACCTGATCGTCTGCGGCATGGGCCTTGCCAATCCGTTCGAAGCGGAAGGCCGGACCACCAAATGGTCGGTCGAATTCGCCTTCACCCCGATCCAGGGATACGAGCAAGCCGGTGATCTGGCTGAACTTTTCGCCCGGCCCATCAATCGTCGTGCGCGGCTTACCGTTGCGGAGGCCATGCCATGCAATTGACCATGTGGACCTACGAAGGCCCGCCGCATGTCGGCGCCATGCGGATCGCCGCATCGATGCGCGGACTGCATTTCGTGCTGCATGCGCCGCAGGGCGACACCTATGCGGACCTTCTTTTCACGATGATCGAGCGGCGCAAGACCCGCCCGCCGGTCACCTACACCACCTTCCAGGCGCGCGATCTGGGCAGCGACACGGCGGAGGTCTTCAAGATCGCCTGCCGCGATGCCGCCGAACGCTTCCGCCCGCAGGCGATGATCGTCGGTGCCTCGTGCACGGCAGAACTCCTGCAGGACAATCCGGGCGGTCTGGCCAAGACGCTCGACATCAAGGTTCCGGTGATTGCGCTCGACCTGCCTTCCTACCAGAAGAAGGAAATCTGGGGCGCGTCGGAAACCTTCCTGCAGTTGGTGCGCGGCCTTGCCGGCGGCAAGACCAGGCGCGAGCGCCAGCCTGGCGATGCGCCGAGCTGCAACATCCTGGGCCCGACATCGCTTGGCTTCCGCAACCGCGACGACATCAAGGAAGTGGTTCGCCTCGTCGAAGCGCTTGGCGTTGAGATCAATGTGATTGCCCCGCTTGGCGCCACGCCGCACGACCTGACAAGGCTTGTGGATGCGGATTTCAACATCGCGCTCTACCCGGAAATATCCAATGGCGCGGCTCAGTGGCTGAAGCGTACCTATGGCCAGCCGGTTGTCCTGACCCAGCCGATCGGCGTCAACGCGACCAAGGATTTCATCCGCGACGTTGCCGGGCTTGCCGGTGTCGATGCCGCCGCGGTGCTGGCCGACGAGAGCGAGCGGCTTTCCTGGTATTCCCGTTCGATCGATTCCAACTACCTGACAGGCAAGCGCGTCTTCATCTTCGGCGATGCGACCCATGCCATTGCTGCCGCGCGCATCGCCTCGACCGAGCTCGGCTTCAAGGTCTGCGGCCTTGGCACCTATGTGCGCGAATTTGCCCGCGATGTGCGCGCCGCTGCCGAAACCTACGGCATCGAAGCGCTGATCAGCGATGACCACATGGAAGTGGAAGACGCCATCATCGCCGCCCAGCCGGAACTGGTGCTCGGCACGCAGATGGAGCGCCATGTTGCCAAGCGGCTGCGCGTGCCTTGCGCGGTGATTTCATCGCCGGTCCATGTGCAGGATTTCCCCGCGCGTCATTCCCCGCAAATGGGGTTTGAAGGCGCCAATGTGATTTTCGACAGCTGGGTTCATCCGCTGATGATGGGCCTTGAAGAGCATCTGCTCCAGATGTTCCGCGACGATTTCGAGTTTCATGACGAGGCGCAGGCTTCGCACCTTGCCGCTACCCATGCGGCACCTGCGCCCGCTGCTGCGACTGCCGATCCGGTGGCGACGTCCGAACCTGCTGCCACCACGACCGATGATGGCCCGATCATCTGGACGCCCGATGCTGAACGCGAACTGAGGAAGATCCCGTTTTTTGTGCGCGGCAAGGCCCGTCGCAACACCGAGCTTTACGCCGGCCAACATGGTCGTAACCCCATCACAATCGAGACACTTTATGATGCAAAAGCCCATTTCGGCCGCTGAGGCCCGATTGGCCGCGGCTTTGCCAGCGGCGACTTCGGTGAAGATGACGATCATCACGCTCGACAGCCACATGGCGAGCACGGTGGAACGGGCCCGCGCTGTGCTGGCCAAGGAATTGCCCGGCCTTCGCCTGACCCTGCATGCCATGACCGACTGGGCGACCAGCGACGAAGCCAAGGAACGCGCGCGCCTCGACGTCGCTGACGCCGACATCATCGTTGCCAACATGGTCTTTCTTGAAGACCATATCCGTACCATCGAACCCTGGCTTGCCGCTGCGCGCCTTCGCGCCGATGCGGTTGTCGGGTGCCTGTCGGGCACGGAAATCGTCCGGATGACCAAGCTTGGCGACCTCGACATGTCGCAGCCGTCTACCGGCATCATGGGCTTCCTGAAAAAGCTGCGCGGCAAGAGTTCGAAGTCGGGCGCCGCCGGTGCCCGCCAGATGAAGATGCTGCGCTCGATCCCCAAGCTGCTGCGCTTCATTCCCGGCAAGGCGCAGGACGTGCGCGCCTGGTTCCTGTCGATGCAGTACATGCTGGCCGGTTCGGACGACAACATCGCCAATCTGGTTCGCCACCTGATCTCGCGCTATGCCGGCGGCGAACGCGAGCATCTGCGCCGCACCATCCGTCCGGAAGCGCCGACCGATTATCCCGATGTCGGCCTCTATCATCGTCGCCTGAAGACCCGCGTCACCGATGATCTTTCGGTCTATCGCCGTCAGGCAGGGCAGGGCAGCCAGACCGGCGGCACCGTCGGGCTTCTGGTGATGCGCTCCTATGTGCTTGCCGACAACACCGCCCATTATGATGGCGTCATTGCCGCGCTCCAGGCCAAGGGCCTGAATGTCGTGACGGCGTTTGCCAGCGGCCTTGATGCACGCCCGGCGGTCGAAGCCTATTTCATGAATGAAGGCCGCGCGGCGGTCGATTGCGTCGTCTCGCTCACAGGTTTCTCGCTGGTTGGCGGACCGGCTTACAACGATGCCGCTGCCGCCGAAGAACTGCTGGCCAAGCTGGACGTTCCCTACATCTCGGCCTTTGCCAGCGAATTCCAGAGCCTGCAGCGCTGGGGTGCGGGCGAGCAGGGCCTGACGCCGATCGAAGCAACGATCATGGTATCGCTGCCGGAAATCGATGGCGCGACCGGTCCGATCCTGTTTGGCGGACGCAATGACGGCTCGGGCCCGTGCACCGGCTGCTCGCGCCGCTGCACGTTCGCCAATGCGATCGATGGCCGCGACATGCAGTCTTGCCCGGAACGGGCGGAAATGCTGGCGGCGCGCGTTGCAAAACTGGTGCGCCTGCGCCGCAAGGCCAAGGCGGAGCGCCGCGTTGCGGTCATCCTCTACAACTTCCCGCCCAATGGCGGCGCGACCGGCACAGCCGCCTATCTTTCGGTGTTCCGCTCGCTGTTCAACACGCTGAAGGCACTGAAGGCCGAAGGCTACGTGGTTGACGTTCCGGCAGATGCCGATGCGCTGCGCGAAGCCATCCTGCATGGCAACGCCGAAAAGCACGGCATGCCGGCCAATGTCGCGGCGCGCATTTCCGCCGATACCCATGTGCGGCGCGAAACCTGGCTGTCGGAAATCGAAGCCCAGTGGGGTCCGGCACCGGGACGTCACCAGAGCGATGGCCGCAATATCCTCGTTCTGGGCGAGCATTTCGGGAAAGTCTTCGTCGGCATCCAGCCAGCATTCGGCTATGAAGGCGACCCGATGCGCCTGCTGTTCGAGCGCGGCTTTTCACCGACCCATGCCTTTGCCGCCTTCTACGGCTACCTGAAGACGGATTTCGATGCCGATGCCGTGCTGCATTTCGGCACCCATGGCGCGCTGGAATTCATGCCGGGCAAGCAGGCCGGCCTTTCCGGCGACTGCTGGCCGGACCGCCTGATCGGCGATCTGCCGAACCTTTATCTCTATGCGGCCAACAATCCGTCGGAAGGAGCGATTGCCCGCCGCCGGTCGGCTGCAACGCTGATCAGCTACCTGACGCCGCCGGTTGCCCATGCCGGTCTCTACAAGGGTCTGGCCGATCTGAAGGCGACGGTTGACCGCTGGCGCGCACTGGCGCCGACTGCGCTGACCGAACGGCGCGACCTTGCTGCCGCCGTCAAGGCGCAGGCTGCCGCGCTCGACATGACCAATGCCGACGAAGCCTGGACCGACTGCGGCGACGCGGAAGTTCCGGTTCTGGCCGGTCGTCTCCTTGAAATGGAGGCCTCGCTCATTCCCCATGGCCTGCATGTGGTGGGCGAAGCGGTCAGCGATGCCGAGCGCCGCGATCTTCTGGAAGCCGTCGATTTTGCAATGGGCGACCAGGGTGTCGGTGCGGCCGGGATCGACGAGGCGATTGCCGCGTGGAAGCGTGATCCGGCCCGCGCCAGCGAAGCGGCCACCACCTTGGCGCGCCTTGATCATTCGCTGCGTCAGGATCACGAAATCCCCGCCATCCTTCATGCACTGGACGGCGGCTATATCCGACCGGTTTCGGGCGGCGACATCGTGCGCTCACCGGCAATCATGCCGACCGGGCGCAATGTGCACGGGTTCGATCCGTTCCGTCTGCCGAGCGCCTATGCTGTCGAAGATGGCCGCCGCCAGGCAGAACGCCTGATCGCCCGGTTCGTTGCCGACCATGGCCGCATGCCGGAAACGGTGGCGATGGTGCTCTGGGGTACCGACAACCTGAAGAGCGAAGGCGCTCCGATTGCCCAGGCGCTTGCCCTGATCGGCGCGGTTCCGCGCTTTGACGGATTTGGCCGCCTCGCCGGTGCCGACCTCCTGCCGCTCGATACCCTGGGCCGTGCCCGCGTCGATGTGGTGATGACCCTGTCGGGCATCTTCCGGGATCTGATGCCGCTGCAGACCAAGCTTCTGGCCGAGGCGAGCCTTGCTGCTGCCATGGCAGAGCATGAGCCACTGGCGATGAACCCGGTGCGTGCACACGCGCTTTCGCAGATGCAGGAGCATGATTGCGACATCCAGACTGCGGCGCTGCGGGTGTTCTCCAACGCGGCAGGTGCCTATGGTTCCAACGTCAATCAGTTGATCGACAGCGGCGCTTGGGACGAGGAAGACGAACTCGCCGAGACCTATACGCGCCGCAAGAGCTTTGCCTACGGCGTCGATGGACAGCCGGTGCAACGCGCCGAAATCCTGACCTCGATCCTCAAGGACGTCGATGCGGCCTACCAGAACATCGAATCGGTCGAACTCGGCATCACGTCGATCGACCATTACTTCGATACGCTCGGCGGCATCAGCCGCGCCATCAAGAAGGCCGGTGGCCGCGATGCGCAGGTCTATGTCGGCGACCAGACGACCGGCACCGGCAAGGTGCGCACGCTTGGCGAGCAGGTCGCGCTCGAAACCCGGACACGCACGCTGAACCCGAAGTTCTACGAAGCGCTGCTCGACCATGGCTACGAAGGCGTGCGCCAGATCGAAAGCCAGGTCACCAATACGCTCGGCTGGTCGGCAACCACCGGCAAGGTGGCGCCGTGGATCTACGAGAACATCGCCGAGACGTTCGTGCTCGACGAAACGATGCGTCGGCGTCTTGCCGACCTCAATCCGAAGGCCTCGGCAAAGCTTGCCAACCGCCTGATCGAAGCGCGCGATCGCGCCTACTGGACGCCGGATCCGGCGACCTGGGAAGCGCTGTGTGCTGCGACCGAAGAACTCGAAGACCGTGTTGAAGGAATCAAGGTGGGAGCCGCCGCATGAACGTATTCACGCACCCCAAGACCGCGGCGCAGGACGCCCGCGAACTGGCCAAGCAAGACGGCGAGGGCAGCGTTCAGGTGCACCTCGATCCGGCGCTGGAAATCGGCAATGCCAAGGTCTTTGCCATCTATGGCAAGGGCGGCATCGGCAAGTCGACGACCTCGTCGAACCTGTCGGTCGCATTCTCCAAGCTCGGCAAGCGCGTGCTGCAGATCGGCTGCGATCC
>JBGSWL010000023.1:0-62210 GCA_041752455.1 Roseitalea sp.
CTATGAGGAAGCCGAGAAGGCGAGGGCGCGCGAGATCGGCGGGCGGGGCGGCAAGGAGCCGGTGCGCTATGGCGACTGGGAGATCAAGGGCCTCGCCATCGACTTCTGATGCAGGATTCCTGCTTTTCAGGCCTTGCATGCCGCCTGTTTCCTTTTGAACCAGTGCTGGAAACACCCGCCATCGTTCCAATTCGGGACGGCGGAAGTGCCATGTGTCCCGGACCGCCCGGCAATGGTTAGCGGGCCGTTAACCGTTTTGCCAATGCCGCCTTTTCTTAAGAGGCCGTTAACCATGCCGGGTGCGCACCTTCCGTAAAAACAACGGCTTGCGAGGGGCGCCCTGTCCTGGACACAAAGGGCCCGGTTCTGGCAGGGTTCCTGCAAGGGATCTCCTGAATGCACCATCGGCATGACGGAGAAGCCCCATGAAAAGCACCAGCATCCTTTCCCGCACGGTCCGCCGTTTCCGCAAGGACGAAAGCGGCAATTATGCGCTGATGCTGGCTGCCACCATCCCCATGCTGATGATCGGCGTCGGCTTCGGCGTCAACACGGTGCAGATGGGCGGAGCGCAGCAACGCCTGGCTTCGGCGCTTGATGCAGCGCTGGTCTCCACGGCGCGCGACATTTCGTCGGGCAAGATCAAGGCTGCCGACGCCGAGGCCACCGCGAAGATTTTCCTCGAAGCCAATTCCGAGGGCGGCTCGCTTGTTCCCGGCACGGTCGGCTTCTCGACCTTCAGCGTCGACAAGGCGACGGGCAGGATTTCGGCATCGGTGACCGGCAAGGCCAAGCTGGCCTTTCAGGTTTTCACCGGCGATCCGGAGCGCACGATTTCGGCGAGCGCCGGAACGCTCTACTCCGACAGCAAGATTGAAGTGGCGATGATGCTGGATGTCACCGGCTCGATGTATGGTCAAAAGCTGTCGGACCTCAAGTTGGCTGCCAAGAATGCCGTCTCGACCTTCCTTGCCGGGCAGGCAGCCGGCAGCGACCGGGTCCGCCTGTCGATCGTGCCCTATGCCGATGCCGTCAACACCGGTTCGCTGAACCATCTCGTCCACTACGAGACCTCGTATACGACAGGCGAACCGCCAAAGCTCAGCGATCCGGTCTTCGTCGGCTATCATCCCGACAATTGCGCCACCGAGCGCAAGGGCTCCAACCAGTTTACCGATGCCAGCCCGAATGCCGGCAAGATCAACCGCGATGTGCGCCTTTCCTTCTGCCCGTCTGCCAAACTCCTGCCGCTGACTGCCGACAAGGCCAAGCTCGATGCGACCATCGACAGCTTTGTCGCCAACGGGTTCACGGCCGGCCATATCGGCGTGCAGTGGTCCTGGTACATGCTCTCGCCGAAGTGGAAATCCGTGCTTCCTGCTTCTGCCAAGCCCGGCGCCTACAATGACAAGAAGGTCAAGAAATACGCGATCCTGATGACCGACGGCGAGTTCAACACTGCTTTTGCCGGGGTTGCCAATGGCGCCCAGACACAGGGCGGCCAGCCGGTGAAGTCGCGCAACAATGCCGAAGAGCTGTGCAAGGAAATGCGCAAGAAGGGCATTGAGGTTTTCACCATCGGCTTCCAGCTCAATTCGGCATCGGCCAAGGGCGTGATGAAGAACTGCGCCTCGCCGGACATCGCCAAGACGAAGCATTATTTCGAGACATCCAGCGGCGCGGAACTTGACTCGGCCTTCCAGGAAATCGCCCGCACCATCGAGCGCCTGACGGTCACCAACTAAGCTTTCAACACTCCCTGGCAGGGGAACCCGGAAGGCAGGCAATCGGCGACGGTTGCCTGTCTTTTTCCTTTGCGCCACAGGCACAGTAAAACACGAAACGCCGCCCTGTGGACCCGGATTGTCACTCCGGCAGGGCGGCGCCGCGATTTAGTGGAATAGCGAAGCCTGATGGGCCGGATCAGACCGGCACCTGCTTCACCGCCAGTTCCTTCAGAGGATGCTCCGAAGGAATGACGATCCGCTCAAGCTCTTGCACTTCCGGAAACCACTCGACATCGGATCACCTTCCTTTCTGTTGATTGACGACAGTTGAAAGGTGGGCTGCTTCGCCCCGGTCGTCAAGGGTCTCCGGGGAAAGGATTTTCTGATCACCGCCGGGGCCTTTTCAACGGGCAAGGGGCCGGACCCTGCCGGTCCGGCCCCTCATCTCATGCCCGAAAAGAACAGCCCGGTGCGTCAGGACTTCTTGTTCTGGCGGTTGTCGATCAGGTCGTCGACGACCGTCGGATCAGCCAGCGTCGAGGTGTCGCCCAGCGCGCCGAAATCGTCCTCGGCGATCTTGCGCAGGATGCGGCGCATGATCTTGCCCGAACGGGTCTTCGGCAGGCCCGGCGCGAACTGGATCTTGTCGGGCGAGGCGATCGGTCCGATCTCGTTGCGCACATGGGCGACCAGCTCCTTGCGCAGCGCATCAGAGCCTTCCTCGCCGGTCATCAGGGTGACGTAGCAATAGATGCCCTGGCCCTTGATGTCGTGCGGATAGCCGACCACGGCTGCTTCCGAGACCTTCGGATGCGAGACCAGCGCGCTTTCAACTTCGGCTGTGCCCATGCGGTGGCCCGACACGTTGATGACGTCGTCGACGCGGCCGGTGATCCAGTAATAGCCGTCCTCGTCGCGCTTGCAGCCGTCGCCGGTGAAGTACTTGCCGGGATAGGTCATGAAGTAGGTCTGCTCGAAGCGCTCATGGTCGCCATAGACGGTGCGCATCATGCCAGGCCAGCTGTCGGTGATGCAGAGATTGCCCTCGGCAGCGCCTTCCAGCACGGTGCCTTCGCTGTCCACCAGCTGCGGCTTGACGCCGAAGAAGGGGCGCGTCGCCGAGCCGGGCTTCAGGTCGGTTGCACCGGCGAGCGGAGTGATCAGGATGCCGCCGGTCTCGGTCTGCCACCAGGTGTCGACGATGGGGCAGCGGCTGTCGCCGACCACTTCATAGTACCACTTCCAGGCTTCCGGGTTGATCGGCTCGCCGACCGAACCCAGCAGGCGCAGCGACGAGAGGTCGGCCTTTTTCACGTGCTCGACGCCGGCACCCATCAGGGCGCGGATGGCGGTTGGCGCGGTGTAGAAAATGTTGACCTTGTGCTTCTCGCAGACATCCCAGAAGCGCGACGGCGAGGGATAGGTCGGCACGCCTTCAAACATCAGCGTGGTGGCGCCATTGGCGAGCGGCCCGTAGACGATGTAGCTGTGGCCGGTGACCCAGCCCACGTCAGCGGTGCACCAGTAGATGTCGCCTTCATGGTAGTCGAAGACATATTGGTGGGTCATCGAGGCATAGACCAGATAGCCGCCAGTGGTGTGGACGACGCCCTTGGGCTTGCCGGTCGAGCCGGAGGTGTAGAGGCTGAACAGCGGGTCTTCGGCGCTCATCTCTTCCGGCGGGCAATCGGGCGACGCCTTGGCGAGGAGCTCGTCCCACCAATGATCCTTGCCATCGCGCCACTTGACGTCGCCGCCGGTGCGCCGGACGACCAGCATCTGGGTGTCTTCGGGCAGGCGCCTGAGCGCCGTGTCGGCATTGGCCTTGAGCGGAACCTGCTTGCCGCCGCGCAGCGAATAGTCGGCGGTGACGATCAGCTTGGCTTCCGCGCCCTCGACGCGGTCTGCCAGGGCATCGGGCGAGAAGCCGCCGAAGACGATGGAATGGATGGCGCCGATGCGGGCGCAGGCAAGCATGGCATAGGCTGCCTCCGGGATCATCGGCATATAGAGGATGACGCGGTCGCCCTTCTTGATGCCAAGGCCCTTGAGCGCGTTGGCGGCGCGGCTGACATGGCCATGCAGTTCGCGATAGGTGATCTTCTTGTCTTCAGCCGGGTTGTCGCCTTCCCAGATGATCGCGACCTGATCGCCGCGCTTTTCCAGATGACGGTCGATGCAGTTGGCCGAGACGTTCAGCGTGCCGTCCTCGAACCACTTGATGGAAACACCGGGCGTCTTGAACGTGCTGTTCTTGACCTTGGTGAAAGGCTTGATCCAGTCGAGCCGCTTGCCGTGCTCGCCCCAGAACCCGTCCGGATCCTCGACCGAGCGCTTGTACCAGGCAAGGTAGGTCTCGTTGTCGATCAGGGCATTCTTCTTCCATTCCGGCTGGACCGGATAGACATTCCCGCTCATGTGCTTCCTCCTCAGGATTTCCGTCCCGGCAAGCGCTGTTTCCCCCCTGCCGGGTCAAGACCGTCTGTCTCAGATGGCGCTGTCTTAGCACCTGCAACAGCGCCCTCCAATTAGACATTGGAACCGTGGGCGGGCCGGGTCAATGGCATGTCCGGAAAAGGAAATCGGCGATCCGGGTTGCTCCTTTCCATCATCCAAACCCTGTAACACCCTGTCAGATTTCGTGAATGTGCGGTGCACAATCGCGCCTTAATTGCGCCCTACACGCTGGCGGCGAATGATGAGCAATCCGCGCGAAATTGCGTGTGCCGGGACAGACCGGCGACAGACGACAAAGGGGCAATCATCCATGAACACCTCGCTGACCGGCGCCCTGCGCCGCGCCACTGGCCTGGCTTTGGCCATCGCCATACTGGGAACCGGCCTGGCTGAGGCCAATCCCTTCGGCATGGGCGGCGATGCGCTGCATGCCGTCCATGTGCATGATTTCGACGAGGACCATGCGCATCTGGCGCAAGAGAATGCGCTTGACCGCATCCACCCGCTGGTGCTGGCCGCGCTGCCCAAGGGCAAGGCCTTCGTCAAATTCAATGCGCCCTCCCATTGCGTGCCCGGCCAGTTGAAGGCGGTGCTGTCGCAGGTTTCGGCCAAATACGGCCCGATCACGGTCAATTCCACGGTGCGCTCGCGCTCCAAGAACCGTTCGGTCGGCGGCAAGTCGAAATCCATGCACCTGTCCTGCAATGCCGTGGATTTTCGCGTGCACGGATCGACCAAGGGGCTGATCAGCTATCTGGCTTCCAACAAGGCGGTCGGCGGGCTGAAGCGCTATTCGTCCGGCTTCTACCACATCGACACGGGGCCAAGGCGCAGCTGGTAGGGGCGGAATTCCGGCGGGCACATGGGGCATCTCCTTCGTCATCCTCGACGTTCCGGCGGGCAAATGATTCACAGGATCATTTGCTTTCCCGCCTCCAATCCCGAGGACCCAGTTTTTTTCTTTTGACTCTGGGTCCTCGCCACAAGGGCGAGGATGACGAAGGTTGGGCGCTGGCCGAAAATTGACGCACGTCCGCGCCGCCCGGCTTGGGAAAGCCAGCGTGACAGTAATTCATGGATGCTTGGCCGCAACGCGTCATGGAGGCGGCTGCGGCACGCGGATGCGGTACAGCGCCAGATCCTGGCAATCTTTCAGGATGAGATCGGCCTCGTTGCGAGGCTTGGCGATATGCCCCGGCGGGCGGCCCGGACGTATGGGCCCGAGCGGCAGCGGGTTCTTGGTGCTGCCGGGCGCGAGGCCCTTGGCAGCCTTTTCCGCCACCGATTTTTCCCGCGCTGCCATGATGCGTTTCAAGCGGCGGGCCTGAGCGGGAAGCGTGTTGAGGGCGAAGTGAAGGGCGGAAATGCGGCGATGGAGTGCTCCACTCTCCCCCCTTGCGGGGGAGATGTCTGCGCAGCAGACAGAGGGGGGCGCCTTGGCGGTGACCTTACCCCCCTCTGTCGCCTTTGGCGACATCTCCCCCGCAAGGGGGGAGAGTGGAGCTGCGGCGCGGTCCCAACCCAAAAAGGATACGCGAGGCACGGCCCGCCGCCCTTGGCCGAATGCGCGCGGCACCATCACCCACGGTGTATCAAACAGCCGGAAAGCGGGCGGGCGCGGACTTTGCGTCTTCGCAAAACTGGAGAAATCCGGCAGCGGGCGATTCGGCTTGCCATTTCCTTCTGACGCGCTTCGCACCCTGTCCTTCAGCCCCGCCGCGACAATCACAATCAGACGCCGCGCGGCGGACTCGGCCGGGCGGAGCAGTCGCAGGATGGCGAGGGTGAGCAGGCGGGGGATGAAGGGCGCGGCATCCTTATCTCCCCCGCAAAGGGGGGAGATAACACCACCCGCCATCGTCCGCATCCGCTCCACCACAGCCAACAGCGCGGCCTTCTGCCGGGAAATCACGATGCTCCAGTCCATGGCCGGTCTCCAAACAAGGAAACCGGCATTCTAAGGGGAGGATGCGGACCTGTGGACAAGCAAGAAGGCGGCGCGCCCGGTGACCATTGCCGTCGGGGGCCTCAAACCTGATAGGCGCGGTTGCCGAATATCGCTGAGCCGACGCGCACATGGGTGGCGCCCATGGCGATGGCGATGGCGTAATCGGCGGACATGCCCATGGAGAGCTTTTCAACGCTGGCCTGCCGGGCCAGTTTTTCGAGCAGGGCAAAATGCGGGCCGGGGTTCTCGTCGGCGGGCGGAATGCACATCAGGCCCTCGATTGTGAGGCCCAGATCCGTGCGGCACTTCTCCACGAAGGCGACGGCCTCATGCGGGTCGATGCCGGCCTTTTGCGGCTCGCGGCCGGTGTTGACCTGCACATAGAGATGCGGGCGGCGGCCCTGCTTCTTCATTTCCTTGGCCAGTTCGACGGCGATCTTCTCCCGGTCGACCGTCTCGATGACATCGAAGAGCGCGACGGCCTCGCCGGCCTTGTTGGATTGCAGCGGGCCGATCAGATGCAGTTCGATGCCCGGAAAATCCTCCCTCAGGCCCGGCCACTTGCCTTGGGCTTCCTGCACCCGGTTCTCGCCGAAAACGCGCTGGCCTGCCTCCAGCACCGGGCGGATTTCAGCCGCCTCGAAGGTCTTGGAAACGGCGACCAGCGTCACGGCGTCAGGTTCGCGTCCGGCCTCGCGGGCGGCGCCCGAAACGTCGGCCCGGACCTTCAGGAGATTTTCGACGGATGCATCCATTGCCTTGGCAAAGCCTCTTTGCTGCTGTTTTTGGCGGGTGGCGGAGGCTTGACCGTTGACGCTTCGGCCAAAGCATGGTGAAGGTCCGCCCATCCTCAACGACGCTTTTAAGTGAATTATCCGGCATGGCAACCGAACGCTACAATCCGCGCACCGCAGAACCCAAGTGGCAGAAAGCCTGGGAAGAGGGCAAGCTCTTCGAAACGAAGAATGATGACCCCCGCGACAAGTACTACGTGCTGGAGATGTTCCCCTATCCGTCCGGGCGCATCCACATGGGCCATGTGCGCAATTACACGATGGGCGATGTCGTGGCCCGCTACAAGCGCGCCAAGGGCTTCAACGTGCTGCATCCGATGGGCTGGGACGCCTTCGGCATGCCGGCCGAGAATGCCGCGATGCAGAACAAGACGCATCCGGGCAAGTGGACCTACGCGAACATCGACACGATGCGCGGACAGCTGAAATCGATGGGCCTGTCGCTCGACTGGTCGCGCGAGTTCGCCACCTGCCATGTGGACTATTATCGCCACCAGCAGGCGATCTTCCTGGATCTGCTCGACAAGGGGCTGGCCTATCGCGGCCCGGGCAAGGTCAACTGGGACCCGGTCGACCAGACGGTGCTCGCCAATGAACAGGTGATCGACGGCAAGGGCTGGCGCTCGGGTGCCGATGTCGAACAGCGGGAAATGCAGGTCTGGTATTTCCGCATCACCGATTTCAACGAGGATCTTGTTTCGGCGCTGGCGACCCTGGACCAGTGGCCCGAAAAGGTGCGCCTCATGCAGGCAAACTGGATCGGCCGGTCGCAAGGCATGTCCATCCGCTGGGCGCTCAATGGCGACAATGCCCCGGCGGACGAAACCGAGATCGAGGTCTTCACGACCCGTCCCGATACGCTCTTTGGCGCCTCTTTCCTGGCGATTGCTGCCGATCATCCGATAGCGAAGAAGCTCGCGGCCGAAAATCCCGCCGTCGCCGAATTCTGCGATGAATGCCGCCGGCGCGGAACCTCCGTGATCGAAATCGAGAAGGGCGAGAAATTCGGCTTCGATACGGGCCTCACCGTGCGCCATCCGCTCGACCCTGAAATCACGGTGCCCGTCTGGATCGCCAATTTCGTGCTGATGGATTATGGCACGGGCGCGATCTTCGGCTGCCCTTCAGGCGACCAGCGTGACCTCGATTTTGCGCGCAAGTATGGCCTGCCTGCCGTGCCGGTCGTCCTGCCCAAGGGTGCGGATGCTGCGTCGTTTGCCCTTGGCGACAAGGCTGTCGAAGACGCCGGAACCATGATCAATTCGGGCTTCCTCGATGGCTTGACGACTACGGACGCCTTTGATGCCGTTGCCAAGCGCCTGCAGGCCGACATGCTGGACGGCCGTCCGGTCGGCACTCACCAGATCCGGTTCCGGCTCAAGGATTGGGGCATTTCGCGCCAGCGCTACTGGGGCTGCCCGATCCCGGTGATCCATTGCGACGAGTGCGGCATCGTGCCGGTACCCAAGGCCGACCTGCCGGTGAAGCTGCCGGACGATGTCGAGTTCGACCGTCCGGGCAACCCGCTCGACCGGCATCCGACCTGGCGTCATGTCAACTGCCCGCAGTGCGGCCAGGCCGCGCGCCGCGAGACCGACACGATGGACACATTCGTGGACTCGTCCTGGTATTTCGCGCGCTTCACCGCGCCCTGGGCCGATACGCCGACGATCCCGCAAGCCGCTGACGCCTGGCTGCCAGTCGACCAGTATATTGGCGGCATCGAGCACGCGATCCTGCATCTGCTCTATTCGCGGTTCTTCACCCGCGCCATGCGCGTTGCAGATCACCTCGATATCGACGAGCCTTTCCGTGGCCTTTTCACGCAAGGCATGGTGGTTCACGAAACCTACCGGACCAAGGATGGCAAATGGCTGGAGCCGGGCGATGTGCGCCTTGAAGGCCATGATCTGACCCGCAAGGCGTTTCACTTCACGACGGGCGAAGAGGTCGACATCGGCCCGCTCGAAAAGATGTCGAAATCCAAGAAGAACACGATCGGCCCGGAAGATATCACCCAGTCCTACGGTGCCGACACGGCGCGCTGGTTCATGCTCTCGGATTCCCCGCCGGAGCGCGATGTGGAGTGGACGGATCGCGGCGCGGAAGGCGCGCACCGGTTCATCCAACGCGTCTGGCGTCTCGTTGCCGGTAATGCCATTGGTGTGGAGGCCGGTGACTGGTCTGATGCTGGCGAGCAGAGCCTCGGCATGCTTCGCGCCACCCACAAGACGCTCAAGGCTATCGGCGAGGATTTCGAACGGCTTGCCTTCAACAAGGCGATCGCCCGCATCCACCAATTGGTGAACGATATCGCGGCGCCGATAGAGGCTGCCGCTACGGGCGCGCCGGCCGACCGTGCTGCGGCGCATAGTGCCTTGTCGATCCTCGTGCAGCTGATTGCCCCAGTAGTGCCGCATCTGGCCGAAGAATGCTGGGCTACCCTTGGTCATGAGGGGCTCATTGCTGCTGCATCCTGGCCAAGTTTCGATCCCAAACTCGTTGTCGAGGATTCGATCCTGCTTCCCGTTCAGATCAACGGCAAAAAGCGTGGCGAGATCTCGGTGCCTGTCGCCGCCGACAACGCAACAGTCGAGGCGCTTGTTCTGGCCGAAGACTTCGTCACCGCTTATCTTGCCGGCACCGCACCCAAGAAAGTCATTGTGGTACCCGGACGGATCGTCAACATTGTCGCCTGACAAAGGAAGTCACCCATGATGCCGAACCGCGCAAAATCAGCCGTCACTGTCGTGGCCGCTCTGGTGGCCCTGTCGGGCTGTACGGTTCAGCCTCTGTATGGCACCGGACCGGATGCCACGACCGCTCAGGGGAACGCGTCTTCCATCACTGTTTCGGAAGCCAAGAACCGGATCACCCAGCAAGTGCGCAATCATCTTGTGTACCGGCTGGGCCGTCAGGGGGCCGCAAGCGGTAACCCCCGGGACGTCGCTTTGACTGTCAGCGCGGACGTCAAGGGTGTTCTGACAGTTGGCGCTGATGGCGTATCGAACACTTCTGTACGCCAGCTCGAAATGACCGGTACAGTGAGCCTTGTCGACCCTCAGACCGACGCCGTTCTTTCGCGCGATACACGCACGACCACGGCCTCGTTCGATGCCACGGGCCAGGAATTCGCCAATGATCGCGCTCGCATCGACGCTGAAAATCGCGCGGCGCGTGAACTTGCCGAGCAGTTGTTCGTGATCCTTCGCGTGCGCCTCGCGGCCTCCTGATAGCGGGAGGGGTCTGACATGCCCGAGCTGAAGACAAACGAAGTCGACAGCTTCCTGTCAGCCAAGGCTGACCCTTCGGTTGCCGCCGTGCTGGTCTTCGGGCCCGATCACGGGCTGGTGCGAGAGCGCGCAACCCGGATTGCCAATGCCAGCGGCATTGACCGCAACGATCCGTTCTCAACCGTCATGCTGGATGGCGATGCTCTGGATGCTGCGCCCGATCGGCTGTTGTCTGAAGTATGGACTGTTCCGATGTTCGGCGGCCGCCGCCTGATCTGGGTTCGAGACACCAGCGCACGGCGTGATCTGTACGATCAGATCAAGGCAATCCTTGCCGATCCACCGCCGGATACGACGATCATCATCGAAGCCGGCGACATCAAGAAGGGTGCCGGTTTGCGGACGCTCGCATCAGCGCGCAACTTCGTGGCACTTCCCTGCTACGCCGACGACGAGCGCGCGCTTTCCCGACTGGTCGACGAGACATTTGCCAAATCGGGTTTGAAGCTTGAGCTCGATGCACGTCGCTTTCTGTTGGCCCACCTTGGCGGCGACCGCATTGCCAGTCGCACCGAACTCGAAAAGGTTCTGCTATACTGTCATGGACTTACCGCGATCACCCTTGACGACGTGCGCGCTATCTGTGGCGATTCAGCCGCGATGCGCTTTGATGATGCGACGGATGCTGTGATGACCGGAAATGTGGCGGCACTCGACACGGCGCTCACACGGTTTCTGGCGGAAGGCGGTGCACCGGCGGCAATGTTTTCCGTCCTGATGCGGCAATTCCAGCAATTGGACCGGATGAGGGCAACGCTCGAGAATGCAGGCAAAAGCGCCTCGGCCATCGTCGCGGCGGAAAAGCCTCCGATCTTTTTCACCCGGCGCCAGTCCTACGAGCGGGCATTGGCCGCCTGGCCATCGTCGGCGCTTCGTGCCGCGCTGCGCAAGATCGCCGATGCCATACTCGAAGGCCGACGTACAGGTTCACTCGATGCTGACATCCTCCGGATGACGCTTCTGTCGCTGACAGTCCAAAGCGCTCGGCGGCAGTCGCAGCGGCGCTAGCCTTCCACCAGTTTCGTTTCGGTTCTGAATCGAACCCGCCCTGTTAAGGGGCCTGGATCATCCGGCAGATGTCGTCGAGCTGGTCGAGCGACTGATACCGGATGCGCAGTTCACCGCCTTTGCTGCCATGCCTGATCTCGACATGGTAGCCGCATGCGTCGGAAAGCATCTTCTCCAAGGCGGTCGTATCGGCATCCTTGCCAGCCCCGTCAAAGGACTTTGCTTTGGGCGCCGAAACGGAATCGCCAGCCTGTACCAAAGCCTCGGTCTGACGCACGGACAGGCCACCATCGACGACCCGGCGAGCCAGTGCCAAAGGGTCCGATGCCGTAATCAGGCATCGGGCATGACCTGACGAGAGGATACCGTCGGAGACCATTGTCCGCACTGCGTCCGGAAGCTTCAACAGCCGAAGGGTATTGGCCACATGGCTTCGGCTCTTGCCGATGACATCGCCGAGATCGGCCTGCGTGTAGCCGTGGTCATCAATCAATTGCTGATAGCCTTGGGCTTCTTCGATCGGGTTGAGGTCGGCGCGCTGAACGTTCTCGATAATCGCCAATTCGAGCGCGGCCTTGTCATCGACATCGCGGACAATGACCGGAATCTCGGTCAGGCCGGCGCGTTGGGCCGCTCGCCAGCGCCGTTCGCCGGCGATCAGTTCAAACCCGGCGCGTCCACCTTTGGCTGGTCGCACCACGACAGGCTGTATGACGCCATGGTCCCGGATCGACCGAGTCAGTTCCTCGATTTCCTCGTCGCGGAACATCCGGCGCGGATTGTTCGGATTACGCGCGATCATCTCGATCGGAACGACACGATCATTGCCAACCAGTCGGCGCGCGGCAGGCTCCGATGGCTGATCCATATCGCCGATCAGGGCGGCGAGGCCACGGCCGAGTCGCTTCTTGGAATTGTCGTCTGCCATGTCTGTTCTGTCCGTTCTGTCGTTCCGTTGGTCGAGATTTCAGGCTTGCCGATCAGGCCGCCTTGGCCTTGCGTTCACGTTGAATGACTTCGGAGGCAAGATTGAGATAGGCTTGGCTACCGGCACATTCGAGATCGTAGAGGATCGCTGGCTTTCCGTGCGACGGTGCTTCAGACAGCCGGACATTGCGCGGGATAACCGTATGGTAGACCTTGTCGCCCATATGGGCGCGCACATCGTCGACCACCTGGTTGGCGAGATTGTTGCGCTTGTCATACATCGTCATGACCACGCCCTGGATCACCAGTTGCGGATTGATCGTCGCGCGAACCTGATCGACTGTCTTGAGCAACTGGCTCAGACCTTCCAGCGCAAAGAATTCGCATTGCAGCGGCACCAGAACCGAGTTGGCAGCCGCCAATGCATTGAGGGTCAACAAGTTGAGCGATGGCGGGCAATCGATCAACACATAGGTGAACCCGGCCGATCCGGCGTCTGCCAGACCTTCGCGCAAACGAAAAACGCGGTCCTTGCGGCTGGCAATTTCCATCTCGACGCCGAGGAGGTCCATGGTCGATGGCACGATCGACAGATTGGGCACCGCCGTCGGGATAACCGTTTCGGCCAGCACGGCTTCGCCGACGAGCAGGTCATAGGACGAGATCGTGCGGTCGTCCCGGTCGATGCCGAGGCCGGTGCTGGCATTGCCCTGCGGATCAACATCCACCACAAGCACGCGCTCGCCGATTGCGGCCAGAGCCGTTGCCAGATTGATGGCCGTTGTCGTCTTTCCGACGCCGCCTTTTTGATTGGCAATCGTGATGATGCGAGGCGATCTTGCCATGGTGGCACTCCGCGGGCGTCACGCCCGGCATGGGTCAATTCAGACGGACGTCGCCTTGCGGCGCCGAAGATTTGAAATCTCCAACACCACGGAATCTTCGGCAACGACACTGTGGTGCTCTATCAGATCGAACTCCCAAAGGGCACGGCTTTCTGCAAGTTCTTCCCGGTATCCACGCCCCTTGTGGAACAAACCAGTGGTCGATGCTGACAACCAGGGCTGTGTCCAGCTCAATAGGTCGGTTAGTGCCGCCAATGCGCGGGCCGTCACAATCTCGGGCGCGGGTATGTGGGCAATCGCCGTTTCAAGGCGCTCCACATGGACGCGCGCAGAAGGCGCAACGCTTGCTTTTGCCGCCTGCAGAAAAGCTGCCTTTTTGTGATTGCTTTCGACGAGTTGCGTACTCGACCCGGCAAATTGTTCCACCAGGATTGCGATGACCATCCCGGGAAATCCGCCGCCGGAGCCAAGGTCGACCCAATGCCGCGCTTCCGGCTTGATTGCCAACAGTTGCGCGCTGTCGGTCACGTGCCGCAGCCAGAACTCGTCGCCCGTTGAAGATGCCACGAGATTGAGGCGGCGTGACCATTGCTGAAAGACGCCAGAAAAGGCCTCCAGCCGGTCGAACGTTTCACGTGAAACATCCCTTACGCCGGCCAGGCCAAGGGCCTTGTGGGCGGCGCTCATCCAGCCTGCCTCTTGGCATTCTGCATTGAGGTCTTCTGGCGGGCCAATTGAACCCGGGCCAAAATGAAGGCCAAGGCAGCCGGCGTCATGCCTTCGATCGATCGGGCTTCCGCCAGCGATGCAGGCCGGAGCCGCTCCAGCTTCTGCCGCAACTCATTGGAAAGCCCACCAAGAAGGTTATAGTCGAAATCATCCGGAATTGTCAGCAGCGCATCACGGTTCAGCGCCGCGATATCGCGTCCCTGACGCTCGAGATACACCGCATACTGGCCTTCGATTTCAAGCCGCGAGGCAATGGCGTCCGGCAGATCCGCCAGTTCAGGCCAGATCACCCTCAACTTTTCCAGCGTCATCTCAGGAAATGATAAAAGTTCATAAGCGCTGCGGCGAACACCGTCGCGATTCATTTCGATACCGAATCCACTTGCGGCATTCGGGGTAACCGTAAGCGACTGGATGAGCGTTCGAGCCGAATCCAACCCCCGCCGCATGGTTTCAAATCGCGTGACGCGTTTCGGCGATGCAATGCCACACTCCATCGCCAACGGGGTCATGCGCAGATCGGCATTGTCGATCCGCAACGACAACCGGTACTCGGACCGCGAAGTGAACATGCGGTAGGGCTCCGACACACCGCGCGATACCAGATCGTCGATCATCACCCCGATGTAGCTGTCGGACCGGGAAAACCGCACCGGGGCCAAATGCAGCGCGGCCCGCGCCGCGTTCAATCCGGCGACAAGTCCTTGAGCCGCAGCCTCTTCATATCCGGTCGTTCCATTGATCTGGCCTGCAAGCCATAGCCCGGGCAGCGACTTGAGGGCCAGGGTCGTGTCCAGCGAACGCGGATCGATATGGTCGTATTCGATCGCGTAGCCAGGCTGCAGGATGACGGCTTCCTCCAGACCGGGAACCGTCTTCAAGATTGCCTGCTGCACATCTTCCGGGAGTGATGTCGAAATCCCGTTGGGGTAGACCGTGTCATCATCCAGCCCCTCAGGCTCGAGGAAGATCTGATGCCCGTCGCGGTCGCCAAAGCGGACGATCTTGTCCTCGATCGATGGGCAATAACGCGGACCGGAACTCGATATCCGCCCCGAATACATCGCAGACCGACCAATGTTGCCCCGGATTACCTGATGCGTCGCCTCGGTCGTCCGCGTCACCCCGCAGGCAATCTGCAGATTGGAAATCGCGTTCGTCATGAACGAGAAAGGCACCGGGTCCTCGTCGGCCTCCTGTCGACCAATCACATCCCAGTCAATTGTTCGACCGTCGAGCCGAGGCGGTGTTCCTGTTTTCAATCGGCCCATCGGCAAACCGAGTGAACGCAGACGCTGTGCCAAAGCCACGCTGGGCTGTTCCCCCATGCGGCCGGCCGGGTACGATATTTCACCGAGATGGATGAGGCCGTCAAGGAATGTGCCGGTGGTGAGGACCACACTCTTGCATGCGATCGACCGTCCATCAGCAAGGACGACACCCGCGACCGCATCATTGACCACCTTCAGATCGGCGGCTTCGCCTTCGACGACTGTCAAACTCTCGACTGCAACTATCTCGGCTTGCATCGCCTGCCGGTAAAGCTTCCGATCTGCCTGTGTCCGCGGTCCACGAACCGCAGGGCCCTTGCGGCGATTGAGCAAGCGGAACTGGATACCTGCGGCGTCAGCCACCCGGCCCATCAAGCCGTCAAGCGCATCGATCTCTCGAACGAGGTGACCCTTGCCAAGACCGCCAATCGCCGGATTGCAGGACATGGTGCCGATTGTATCGAACCGGTGAGTCACGAGCGCGGTTACAGCACCGGCCACGGCACTGGCACGCGCGGCTTCAACGCCCGCATGGCCGCCACCAATCACAATCACATCATAGCTCATGAACCTTGCTCCTTGCGCCTCTGCGATGGCCTGGAGGCGCGTCGGCGGTCAAGCGAATGTTTCACGTGAAACAAGAATGCGTCGACTGCTGAATGTTTCACGTGAATCATTTGCCGATGCAGAACGACGAGAATATGGCGCCGAGCACATCCTCGATACCGACGACACCGGTCACAGTTCCCAAAGCAACGCTCGCCAACCGCAGTTCTTCTGCCTTGATCTCAAGGGCAATGTCTGGTGCCAGTGCCCGGTCCAGAGCTGCCACAGCATCAGACAAACATTCAACATGGCGCTCGCGGGCAAGAAGCATCTCTTGTTCACCACCACCGATCGCCGCCTCTACACTTGTACGAATATGCGAAATCAACGGTTCAAACCCAACCCCTGAACGAACTGATATTCCGAAATCCTGAATCTCCCCCTCGCTGGTGGAACCCATATCGATCTTGGACCGGACCCGAATCGTTTTTGCCGGGTCGATGTCAGGCAAGGGTTCAAACAACCCGTTTTCATCAAGATGAAGTACCAGATCAGCTTCAGCCGCACGGCCGAGCGCCCGCCGGATACCTTCACGCTCGACATGACTGTCTGTCGCACGCAAGCCGGCCGTATCGCTGACCAGCACAAGGTAACCACCCAGATCGATCCGCACTTCGACAATGTCGCGCGTGGTGCCGGGTTCATCAGAGACGATAGCAACATCCGAGCCCGACAGATGGTTGAGCAAGGTTGATTTCCCGGCATTCGGCCGACCCACGATCGCCACGCGAAAGCCATCGCGGATCATCTTGCTCCGGCGGCCATCCGCCAGATGCGACGCAATCGCCGCGCGCAATTGCTTTAATCGTTGCGTAACCGAATCGGACACATCGTCCGGTACATCATCCTCATCGGAAAAATCGATATCCGCTTCGATCATGGCGCGCAGATCGAGAATATCCCGGCGCCAGCCTTCATAGAGTTCGCGCAGCGCACCTTGAGATTGGAGAAGCGCATAGCGGCGTTGCGCTTCGGTCTCTGCTAGCAGCAGATCCGACAACCCCTCAGCCTCCGTCAAATCGATCCGCCCGTTGGCAAAGGATCTGCGGGTAAATTCGCCGGTTTCCGCCAGGCGAATGCCATCTTGTCCGGTTGCGACTTGAAGCATGCGCGAGACCACCGCCCTGCTTCCATGAATATGGAATTCAGCGCAGTCCTCACCGGTGAAGCTTGCGGGCGCGGGCATCCAGAGCACCAGGCCGGTATCGATGACCTCGCCTGTACTGTCACGAAGCGTGCGAAGTGTCGCACGCCGCGGCTGGGGTAGCTTTCCCGCCAAAGATACAACGAGCGCCGCCGTCTGCGGGCCGGAACACCGGACCACTGCAACGCCGGACGGAAGGCCGCCACTCGAAAGCGCAACAATCGTGTCAGACATGGATGGCTCCACTTCCAAAGCAAAAGCCGGACTCTCTCGAATCCGGCTTATCGTTTCGTAGGCGAATCCAGATTCGCCGACACTTGGTTGTTTCGTTTATGAATCGAATCAAGCGTTCATTGAGTCGAAGAACTCGCCATTGGTTTTGGTCTGCTTCAGCTTGTCGTTCAGGAACTCGATCGCATCCATCGTACCCATCGGTGCAAGAATGCGGCGGAGCACATAGATCTTCTGAAGATCCTTGCGTTCGACGAGCAGCTCTTCCTTGCGTGTCCCGGACTTCAGGATGTCCATCGACGGGAAAATGCGCTTGTCCGCCACCTTGCGGTCAAGAACGATTTCCGAGTTGCCCGTGCCCTTGAACTCTTCGAAGATCACCTCGTCCATCCGGCTGCCGGTATCGATCAGCGCCGTCGCAATGATCGTCAGAGACCCACCCTCCTCGATATTACGAGCGGCACCAAAGAAACGCTTCGGCCGTTGCAGTGCGTTGGCGTCCACACCACCGGTCAACACCTTGCCCGATGACGGGACGACCGTGTTGTAGGCGCGACCCAGACGCGTGATCGAATCAAGCAGGATGACGACATCCCGGCCATGTTCGACAAGACGCTTGGCCTTTTCGATGACCATTTCCGCTACCTGCACATGGCGCGTCGCCGGTTCGTCAAACGTCGACGACACGACTTCGCCGCGCACGGAACGCTGCATGTCCGTCACTTCCTCAGGACGTTCGTCGATCAGAAGAACGATCAGGTAGCACTCCGGATGGTTGGCCGTGATCGAATGGGCAATGTTCTGCAGAAGCACCGTCTTGCCGGTGCGGGGCGGCGCGACGATGAGCGCGCGCTGACCCTTGCCGAGTGGTGCGACCAGATCGATGACACGGGCCGACAAGTCCTTCGTCGTCGGATTGTCGATCTCCATCCGCAGACGTTCATCCGGATAAAGCGGGGTCAGGTTGTCGAAATGGCTCTTGTGCTTGATACGCTCTGGGTCATCGAAATTGATCGTATTGACCTTGAGCAGCGCAAAATAGCGCTCGCCTTCCTTCGGCCCGCGGATGGGACCCTGCACGGTGTCGCCTGTCTTCAGCGAAAAGCGGCGGATCTGCGAAGGCGAAATGTAGATGTCGTCCGGGCCTGGCAGGTAGTTTGCGCTTGCAGAGCGCAAGAAGCCGAAACCGTCCTGGAGGATCTCGACAACCCCCTCACCGATGATTTCGATTTCGTCAGCTGCAAGTTTTTTCAGAATCGCAAACATCAGTTCCTGCTTGCGCATGACACTGGCATTCTCGACATCGAGCGTTTCAGCAAACTCGACGAGTTCCGGGGCGGATTTTTTTTGTAGGTCTTGGAGTTTCATTTGGTCCATGGGGTACCGGTCTTCCGGCAAAGCAGGTGGAGGGGAGTGGGGCAGGTGGCGAGATGCGCCGAACTCTGCCGATAGGAGAGGAGGCTTGGATACGCCTGAATGGCTGCAATTTCAAGCGGCCTGAGACAAAGCCCTCAGAACGGCTTGACGATGACCAGAATAACCACCGCAATCATCAGCAGCGTCGGCACTTCGTTGAAAAAGCGCCAGTAGCGGGCCGACTTCTCGTTGGAGCCGTTTGCAAAGCGCCGTCCAGCCGCAGATAAATGACCATGGGCGGCGGTCATTGCAAGGACGCCGGCAAGTTTTGCGAGGAACCATGGTTCCACAAAGTGGTTGCCGGCATAGGCAAGCCACAGCCCGAGCGCCCAAGAAACCAGCATCGCCGGTGTCATGATAACCCGCAAAAGCCTGCCTTCCATAACCGTGAACGTATCGGACGTCTCAGAACCATGTACGGCCCCGGCGTGGTACACAAACAAGCGCGGCAGATAGAGCATGCCGGCCATCCAGGCCATCACGGCGATCAGATGGATCGCCTTGGCCCAGTTGTAGAGATCGGCAGGCGACAAAACGAAAATCGCCGCCACGACGACCAGAAAGCCACCGAGCGCAACCGCAGCGCGCCGCGCTGCAATCTGGCCCGGCTTCTTGGCCGTTTCCGTGTTCATCAGATCTCGCCCCGCACGGTCTTCACGAGGAAGCCCATGTCCTCGGGGTCTGCCTCCGGCGTGATGCCGTGGCCAAGGTTGAACACCAATGGCCCGCCGGACAGCACATCGAGAATGCGCTTGACGCCGTCGCTGATGGCTTGGCGTCCCGCAACCACGCGCAACGGATCCATGTTGCCCTGGATCGGGCCTTCCGCCTGCATGGCACGCGCCACGTCGAGCGGCACCGTCCAGTCCAGCGCGATCATGTCGGCACCGGTCTTTTCGCGGTAGCCGCGGTATTGGTAACCTGCACCCTTAGGAAACGCGATGATCTTTGCGCCCGGTCGGGCGGCACGAACCTTCGCGATCAGTTTGGCAACCGGCCTGACACAGCAGATTTCAAACGCGTCTTCGTCGAGAACACCAGCCCAACTGTCGAAGATCTTCACCGCATCGGCCCCTGCATCAAGTTGAGCGACCAGATAAAGCGCTGACGCTTCGACGAGCACATCGAGCAGCTTTTCCACCATTTTGAGATCGCGATAATACATCAACCGCGACGGCGCCTGATCGCTCGTTCCGTGCCCGGCGATCATGTAGGTCGCAACTGTCCACGGCGCACCGCAAAAACCGAGCAACGTCGTCTCCGACGGGAGTTCGATCTTCAAACGCCGCAATGTCTCCATCACCGGTGCCAGATGCGCGACAACACCTTCGATACTCAGATGATCGACCTCATCACCGGCAAGCGGTCGCATGCTCGGGCCTTCGCCCTGCGTGAAGATGACATCGCGATCCAGCGCATCCGGAATGACGAGAATATCGGAAAAAAGGATTGCCGCATCAAAACCGAACCGGCGGATCGGCTGAAGCGTTGCTTCGACCGCAAGTTCCGGCGTGTAGCAGAAATCGAGAAAGTTCTTCGCCTTGGACCGCGTCTCGCGATACTCCGGTAGATACCGGCCAGCTTGTCGCATGACCCAGATCGGCGGTGGCGACAGCGTTGCGCCATCCATGACACTGATGATGCGCTTTTCGCTCATATCCCCGATCCCTTCCTGCCTCTTTAAATCAGTCAGTCAGACTGAATCTTTTTGATTCTAATACGAGTCTGTGAACAGCAGGAATAACCACGAGCGCAGTTTTTGACCATGCATCGTCCACAGGAGCGGCCAATTGCACTAACCGACCATCTCCACTGTCGATAACGGGGAAAACCATGATTGTCATTTCTCTTCAATCATTTCCTGCAGCGAAACCCGCCGCCTGGTTAGCCCCCCTCTGTGCGCAATCTCGTACCGGCTGTGAATTCAACAGCCGCCGCGTGACGGCGGATAAAGCCGCACGCTCAAAAGCCGATCGGGACAGCACGGTGGTTATCATGCCGACCCGACCCGGACCTCGCCGAAAGACCGTTTTTGTCCACAGGCCCAAAGCCTGACCGGGAACGGTTTTCAACCCGGCCAACCTGCTTGCGCGGACCCCGCTCTGCCGATAACGACATGCAGATGGAACACGTTTCAGGCAGTAATACTTCGCCGCAAGCGATCATCCTGGCATCGGCCAGCACGGCCCGCGCATCGCTTCTGATGTCAGCCGGTGTCGAGTTTCAGACGGATCCGGCGCGCATCGACGAGCGGATGGTCGAGGCATCAATCGGCAAACCGCAACTCGATCCTGCCGATCTCGCGCTGCTTCTGGCGCAAGCCAAGGCGCTTGACGTGAGCCTGCGCCACCCCGGCCAGTTCGTGGTCGGCGCGGATCAGACCCTCGGCTTTGGTGGTCTCGTCATCCATAAGGCCGCCGATATGGAAGAAGCGCGACGCCGGCTTCTCGATTTCTCCGGGAAAAGCCACGAGCTCAACAGCGCCCTTGTGCTGGCCCGCGATGGCGCGATCGTCTGGGAGCATGTCTCGGTCGCACATATGCATATGCGCGCACTGACACCTCAGTTCATCGGCCGCTATCTTGCCGCCTGCGGCAACGAGGTCCTGTCGAGCGTCGGCTGTTACCAGATCGAAGGACGCGGCATCCAACTGTTCGAGCGCGTCGATGGCGACCACTTTACAGTGATCGGTCTTCCGATGCTGCCGTTGTTGGAAGAATTGCGCCGCCTTGGAGCCATTGAATGATGGCAAAGTCACGCGCTTTTGTCTGCGGGCATCCGATCGCACATTCGAGATCACCGATGATTCATGGCCATTGGTTGGCGCTCCATGGCATCGATGGAACATATGAAGCGATTGACGTGTCGCCCGCTGCGTTCTCCGCGTTTTTGTCCGAACTGCAAGCGGATGGATATGCCGGCGGCAATGTCACCATTCCGCACAAGGAAGCGGCCTTTGCAGCGGTATCAGTCCGCGACGCGGCTGCAGAGGCGATCGGTGCAGTCAACACACTGTGGTTTGAAGGCGCAAAGCTGGTCGGTGGCAACACCGATGCCTATGGTTTTTCCGCCAATCTCGATGGTGGTGCCCCGCAGTGGCGCTCGGTGGACCACGCCCTCGTCATCGGCGCTGGCGGCGCAGCCCGTGCCGTGATCCATGCCTTGGCAACAGCCGGGATTGGCCGGATCACCATAGCGAATCGTACGCGCGAACGGGCGGAAGACCTCTGTCATCTGGCGCCAACATCAGCTACAGTGATCGAAATGGCGGCAATCGCTCAGATTGTTCCGCATGCGAATCTGGTCATCAACACCACGTCGCTTGGCATGGATGGCCAAGCCACCCTCAAGATCGACCTGTCGAGGGCACAGCCCGACACCATCGTAGCCGACATTGTCTATGTCCCGCTGGAAACACCGCTCCTTGCCGAGGCGCGGCAAAACGGCCTGATCGCCGTCGACGGGCTCGGCATGCTCTTGCATCAGGCCGTCCCCGGGTTCGAGCGCTGGTTCGGTCTCCGGCCAAACGTCACGCCAGACCTTCGTGCCCTGATCGTCGCCGATATCGAGAAGGCGTCACACTGATGATCCGGCTCGGTCTTACCGGTTCAATCGGCATGGGCAAGTCCACGACGGCGGCCATGTTCGCCGCCCGTGGCATACCGGTTCACGATGCCGACAAAGTGGTGCATGACCTCTATGCCGGAGAGGCTGCGCCGTTGGTGGCAGCGGCATTTCCGGGAACTGTCAGGGATGGCATCGTTGACCGAGCAATCCTGGGCGCCCGCGTCCTTGGCAAACCCGACGAGATCGCCCGACTGGAAGCGATCGTCCATCCGCTGGTCCAAGCGGCTGAAAAGACCTTTCTGGACGAGAGCGCTCGCGCGGGCCATCGGCTGGTCGTGCTCGACATTCCGCTGTTGTTCGAGACGGGCGGCGAAATCCGTGTTGATCGGACGCTGGTGGTCACCGCCCCGGCCGATGTGCAGCGCGACCGTGTCATGGCGCGGCCCGGCATGACGGAAGAGCGTTTCGCAGCGATCCTTGCCCGGCAAATGCCGGATGCGGAAAAGCGTCGCCGCGCCGACTATCTGATCGATACTTCGCTTGGCCTTGAATTTGCGGAAGCCAAGGTCGCTGACCTGATCACTGTCCTGACCTCGGAGGCAGACGCGGTCGCTGCCAGGGGACACTCGCAAAGCCGGGGATGAGTCGTCCCGTCACCTTGCACGCAGGACGTCCGGTTGCGATTGTCTGCCCATGCGCGAAATCATCTTTGACACTGAAACGACCGGGCTCGACAACCAGGCCGACCGCATCATCGAAATCGGGGCGGTGGAACTGGAAAATCGTTTCCCGACGGGACGTACTTTTCACGTCTTCCTCGATCCGGAAGGCCGCGCCGTTCACCCGGAAGCGCTGGCCGTCCATGGTATTTCCAATGAGATGCTCATCGGAAAACCGGCATTCCGGCAGGTCGTTTCAGACTGGTTCGCCTTCACCGAAGGCGCCAAGCTGGTGGCTCACAATGCGAGCTTTGATGTCGGCTTTTTCAATGCCGAATATGCGCGCATGGGTTTCCCCCCGATCCACCCCGACCGTGTGATCGACAGCCTGTCGCTCGCCCGCCGCCGCCACCCGATGGGTCCGAACTCGCTCGATGGCCTGTGCAAACGCTACGGCATCGACAACTCGCGTCGTGTTCACCACGGTGCCCTTCTCGACAGTGAGCTTCTGGCGGAAGTCTATATCGAACTCATCGGCGGCAAGCAGGCTGCACTTGGTCTCGACACCGTTGTCGCAACCGGGCGATCCACACAAACCACGGCAGAGCAGGTGGCAGGTCCAGGCCAGAGACCTACGGCCTTGCCGCCACGGTTCAGCGACGAAGAACGCGCACTGCATGGAGCGCTGGTGGACGGCCTTGGCGAAGCGGCCATCTGGCGCCGTTACTCCTGAAGGTAACCGTCCTGAAACGAAAAAGGGCAGCCGCAAGGCTGCCCGTTGTCACGTTTACCGGCCTGAAGGTTCGATCAGTTGGTGACCTGAACCTTCTGGCGCGCCTGCTCTTCAACCATGCGCTGCTGGAACATGCGGGCAAAATCGATCGGATCGATCATCAGCGGCGGGAAGCCACCATTGCGGGTTGCGTCTGCAACGACCTGACGGGCGAACGGGAACAGGAGGCGCGGGCACTCAATGAAGACCAGCGGAAGCATGTGCTCCTGCGGAAAGCCTTCAATCCGGAAGACCCCGCCGTAAACCAGCTCGACATTGAACAGCGTCTTGTCCTCATCCTTGGCAGCGGCGCTGAGGGTCAGGATCACATCATAGTCGCTTTCAGCCAGAGGATTGGCCGACACATTGACATTGATGTTGATCGAAGGCGCTTTGTCACGCGGACGAAGCGACAGCGGAGCCCCCGGGCTTTCGAACGAAAGGTCCTTCACATACTGGGTCAGGACGCTCAGCTGCGGCGCTTTGCCATTGCCGACAGCGCCTTCGTTCGATTTGGTTTCTTCTGCCATGGAAAGGGCCTCTTGAATGGAATGCAATCGGTGATTTCGCGCTCGCCTAGCATGCACACCTTGGGGTGACAAGCGAACAGGCCGCTCAGTCTGGCCTGTTCCAAGGGGAGTCGGGGCCCTTTTGGTACTCATCCGTGTCGAGATCGATCACGCGATCACCTTGCGGCCCGCGCTGTTGTCCAGCAGCACCAGGGGACTTTTGCGAAAAAACCACGATCCGTGATTTGAGAAAGGCCCAGATCCCGTCACGAACCGCCGGAATGAAAAGCAGAAGTCCGGCCGTGTCCGTCACGAAGCCCGGCGTCAGCAGCAAGACCCCGGCCACCATGATCATCACGCCGTGGATCAGGTCCCGCGCAGGAACGCGGCCCGCGTCCATATCCGCACGGATCCGCGTCAAGAGCCCGAAGCCCTGCACGCGCAGCAGGATTGATCCGGCAATCGCCGTAATCACGACCAAAGCCAGTGTCGCCAGGACCCCGATCTGGCTGCCGACGACCACAAAGGTCGCGATTTCAGCCAAGGGAACCGCCAGCAGCAGGAACGGGATCAAGGTAAGGGGCATGTTTGTGTCCGGTTGATAAAAATGGTCCTCACCATGTAAGCGTTGCGACGCACAGTTTGAATGATCGGGTGCGTAGTTCTATATCAACCCGTACCGCAAGGCCCGGTGGGCGCCAACACGTGAGGCAAAGACAGACCGATGGACTCCTCCAACATTGTCACCATGATCTTTGTGGTCGCTGCAATTTTTGTGTTTATCCAATTGCGCAACGTGCTGGGCAAACGCACCGGCAATGAACGCCCACCGATGGATCCGTTGAAGCGGGAGCGCGACACGGTCATCCCCACCGACGACCGGGTGGATGATGGTGACAACGTGATCACCCTTCCCGGGCGTGGCGACCGTCCCGACATCTATGGCGAAATCGACCGGTATGCCAAACCCGATACCGAACTCAACAAGGGTTTGCGCGCCGTCCGCGATGCACTGCCCGACTTTTCACCCAAGCAGTTCATCGAAGGCGCAAAACTTGCCTATGAGATGATCGTGATGGCGTTTGCCGATGGCGACCGGAAGACCCTCAAGAACCTCTTGTCCAAGGACGTCTACGAGGGGTTCGATGCTGCCTTGACGGAGCGTGAGACCCGCGGTGAAACCGTCCAGACGAATTTCGTCGGGATCGAGTCTATCCGCATCACCAATGCGCAGGTCCGCGACCGCGAAGCACACCTGACGCTGACAGTCGTCAGCCAGCTCGTTTCGGCCACCCGTGGCAAGGACGGGCAGATCGTCGACGGCGACCCTGAATCGGTTGGCGAAGTCGAGGACGTCTGGACGTTTGCCCGCGACACACGCTCGCGCGATCCCAATTGGCGGCTCTACGCCACCGAAGCGGAAGCCGACGCCTGACCGGGTGAAATATTGGAACCGAAGAAGGGCGGGGTCTTGCAGATGTTGGAACCGCTCGACTTTGCCGCAATCGTCGATTGGGCGACCGATGATCATGGTGCGGCGCTCGCAGCCTTTGCGCGCCATGCCTCGGACCTGCCGCCGGGTGAAACCTATCGGCGCGGATCGCTGGGTCTGGATCCGGCAAAGCTGCTCGCACTGTCCGGGCAAGCCCGCACACACACTGCGGCAGATGATCCAAAACAGTTCTTCGAAGACCACTTTGTCCCGTGCCGTGTGACGGTGCCCGGCAAGGTGACGGCTTTCTATGAGCCGGAAATCGCTGCATCGCGGCAAGCCACCGAAAAGTTCCGCACGCCATTCCTGCGCCGGCCCGCCGACCTGGTGGCTATCGGTGAAACGAATGCTCCACCGGGTTGGGATGCAAGCATCCGTTTTGCCCGGCTTGAAACCGATGGTTCGCTGGTTCCCTATCATGATCGGGCAGCGATCGAATCTGGCGCCCTTGCCGGACAAGACCTCGAGATTGCTTTTGTCGAGGACCCGGTTGACGCATTTTTCGCCCACATCCAGGGCGCCACCCGGCTTCGCTTTGCCGACGGGACCATGACGCGGATTACCTATGATGGCAAATCCGGCCACCCGTTTACCGGGATCGGCTCGGTTCTGATCGCTGCGGGTGCGTTGACCTTGGCCGAGGCCTCGATGCAGGCCATTCGTACCTGGCTCGCGGCCAATCCAGGGGACGCCATGGCGATGATGCAGCGCAATCGGTCCTACATATTCTTTCGCGAAACCGATGCGGGTGACCCGGCCGATGGTCCGGTCGCCGCCGCCAAGATCCCTCTGACGGCCGGGCGATCATTGGCCGTTGATCGTCTGATCCACACTTTTGCAACGCCGGTCTTTGTTGAAGCGCAGAATGTCAACGGTATGCCGTTTCGCCGGTTGATGATTGCGCAGGAAACCGGAACGGCAATTGTCGGTCCCGCGCGCGGCGATCTGTTCATGGGCTCAGGCGGTGCTGCGGGCGATCTGGCCGGCTACGTCAATTCACCCTGCACTTTTGTTGTCCTGGTGCCGCGCACCGATCCGTTGCTGGCGGGCCTGACGCCATGAAGCGCAAGACCCGGCGCAACCATGAGGCCCATCTGGCGCCTGACGACCGGGTCCTTTGGAACCGCGTCACCCGGACAGTGCCCCCCCTGCCGCATGTGTCGCGCGAGTTGGAAAACGAAGCCGAATGGCGCCAGTGGCTGGCCGAAGCATTCCCGGACCATGCCGAAACATCCGACAAGGCGACGCTGATGGCCGGTACCGCACATCCGGGTGCAACCACGCCGCCGGTTGTCGCATCAGAACCCGTGCCGGCGCCCACTCCGGGCATGTCAAAGCCGATCCCGCCGGTGCCCGGTGCACGAAAAGCCCCTCCCGGTCCCGGCCCGCTCGACGATCCGGCCTGGCGAAAGCTGGCGCGGGGCCGCGTTCCGATCGATGCCTCGATCGATCTGCATCACCTCAATCAGGATGAAGCCTTCCACCGTCTGCACGCATTTCTCGTCCAGGCCCGGGCGCGCGGTTGCCGCCATGTCTTGGTGATCACCGGCAAAGGGTCAGCCCCGACGAGCGACGGGGTGTTGCGACGGATGCTTCCGGTCTGGGTTGCGATGATGCCATTTTCGCACATCGTCGGGGCGTTGCGGCCAGCAGGGCGCGGACATGGCGGCGACGGCGCCTTCTACCTGCGCCTGCGCAAGACTGACGAGAAGCGCTTGTCCGTAACTCTCGCGCAGAGAGGCCGGTTGTGACGCCGTTTGGTGAACGTTTGCGCGAAATGCGTGCAGCCAAAGGCATGACGCAGAAGCAGATGGCCAAGGCAATTGGCGTGTCGGCGGCCTATCTTTCCGCGTTGGAACACGGCCGGCGGGGCACACCGCGCTGGATTCTCGTTCAGGAGATCATCGCCTGCCTGAATGTCATCTGGGATGAGGCCGACGAACTGCAACGCCTTGCCATGCGTTCGGCGCCGAAGGTCACGATCGATACATCCGGCCTGTCGCCGCGGGCAACGGAACTCGCCAATCTTCTCGCATCAGGGATCGACCGCCTTGCCGACAACGAGCTGGAAGATCTGCGCCTGCGCCTTGATGCGGCCATACGCCGGTCGCAACTGGCATGCCGCGCGAGGAGCGGATGATCACAGAAGCGAACGCAACTCGCCTTCCTTGTCGTTGATCAGCCAGCCATAGTAGTTGACCTCCGGAAGTCTCGGAGGCTCGCCCGCGGCCGCCCTTTTCCGGTTGTCCGCGGCCAAGGCAGCCGCCCGCTGGTCGGCATTGCCGGTGTTGTAGAGCGTTGCCGTCAACCCGGGATTGGCTGAAATGTCAAAACCGGCAATCGATTGATAGGCCTCGATCGAGTTGGCAAGCGTCGCCGCGATATATGGAAGCGTCTCTTCAGGGTCCATGATCGCCTTGTAAACGCCCTTGCCATCAGCGGCATCGAGTTTTCGAGCACCCGTCACGCCATGTACCCGGTCGGTCATTTTCAGCGCCGTCAGCGGGTTCATCTGGCCGATGCCGAAGGTCTGGCCCGCATAGAACGGCTGGAAGAAAACCGCACTGAAACGGTTGTTCGGAAAAGCCTTGCCATCGACCGTCTTGCCCCGAAATGATGCTTCCCACACCGCCTCGCGGCAATTCCAGAGTTTGAGACTGCCCGAGCCGGCATCGCAGTCCGAAAACTCCGGTCGCTCGACAAAGGTCCCGACGGCCTCACCATCATAGGAAAAACTGATGTCGCCCTGCAGATAGGCAACGGCCTTGACGTAGTAGGATTGGGCGCGGTCCAGTGCATCGACATTATAGGTGTGTTCGCCGACGATCGCACCGATCATGTGGATAGGGTCAATATCAAACCGGGCAGCAACCTTCTTGATGTCGGCGATCAACGTGCGGTCATTGCGCAACAAGCGCAGAACGCGCTCATATTTGCGATCAAAACTGGTCTTCAGCGCTTGTGTGCGGTTTGCCGACGCATTGGGGATAGGTGGTTGTTCGGCGCTGGAATTGCCCGGAGGCACAACGGTTGCCGAGAAGGCAAGCGTTGGAAGGGACGCGATCAGCGCTGCCAACACAAACAGCCGCACCTTTCGCATGTCGTCACTCCTCGGAACCAGGCCCATCTGAGACGACTTAGGCAAATGCCTTCACAGAGTCGAGATGTCACGGGTAAAACAGCGACTATCGGCACTTCGGTGTGTGCCGAACGTCACAAGATGTAACGCGACAGATCTGTATTGGCGGCTAGCGCGCCAAGTTTGTCGCGAACATAAGCCGCATCGATTGCGTGGCTTGCGCCTGCCTGATCCGGCGCCTCGAACGAAATATCGTCAAGTACGCGCTCCATGACCGTTTGCAGCCTGCGCGCTCCGATGTTTTCGATCGAACCGTTGAGATCGACGGCAATCGCCGCCAGCGCGTCGATGGCATCGTCGGTGAAGGAAAGCGTCACCTCTTCGGTCGCCATCAGCGCAATGTATTGCTTGATCAGGCTCGCTTCGGTTTCTGTCAGGATGCGCACGAAGTCGTCCTTGGTCAGAGCCTGCAGTTCGACGCGGATCGGCAACCGCCCCTGCAATTCCGGCAGCAGGTCCGAAGGTTTGGAAACGTGGAAAGCACCCGATGCAATGAACAGGATGTGGTCGGTCTTGACCGGGCCGTGCTTGGTTGCAACCGTCGTGCCCTCGACCAGAGGCAACAGGTCACGCTGGACGCCTTCACGGCTGACGCCTGCGCCATAGCGCCCGTCGCCGGCAGCGATCTTGTCGATTTCATCAAGGAAGACGATGCCGTCGTTCTCGACAAGTTTCAGAGCTTCGGCAACGACCTGCTCCTGATCGAGCAGTTTTTCGGCTTCGTCGGCGACCAGCAGATCGTGGCTTTCGCGAACCGTCGTCTTGATGGTCTTGTTGCGGCCACCGAAAGCCTTGCCCATAAGGTCGCTGAGATTGATCATCCCGATATTGCCGCCGGGCATGCCGGGGATTTCAAAGCCGGGCATCCCGCCGGTTCCGGTATCGGCAACCTCGACCTCGATTTCCTTCTCGTCGAGCGACCCGTCACGCAGCTTGCGGCGGAATGATTCGCGCGTCGCCGGGCTGGAACCCTTGCCGACCAGCGCGTCCAGAACGCGTTCCTCGGCATTCACATGCGCGCGCGCTTCGACCTCCGCGCGGCGCTTTTCCTTGACAAGTCCGATCCCGATTTCGACGAGGTCGCGCACGATCTGCTCGACATCACGGCCGACATAACCAACCTCGGTGAACTTGGTCGCTTCGACCTTGAGAAACGGCGCACCCGCGAGTTTGGCAAGGCGGCGGGAAATTTCTGTCTTTCCCACGCCGGTCGGTCCGATCATCAGAATGTTCTTCGGCATCACCTCTTCGCGCAGCGGCCCGTCGAGCTGCTGGCGGCGCCAGCGGTTGCGCAACGCAACCGCGACCGCGCGTTTGGCATCCTTCTGGCCGATAATGTGCCTGTCGAGTTCCGAAACGATCTCGCGGGGGGAAAACTGGGTCATGGAAAATCACACACGAATGGGAGGAAGCTTTGCGAGCACTGATCTGGGGAGTGTCGGCGCAACGATCAAGTTGCGGATGCGTTGCCAGCCGGCACCGAAGATCATGATCAGTGCGCCGGTGACGACGAGAATCAGCGCAAACGGTGGAATTCCGGTCTGGTTGGCCGCCGAATTGACCAGGTAATAAATTCCGAGCGAGCCGAAATAGGCAAGCGTCGGGATCAAGAGCGAGCGCCGGTCGATGGCGAGCGCCACATAAACAAAGACCGCGATCAGCACGGCAAGCCCGATCATCGCGCCGGTGCCCGGTTCGATTTCACCGAATACCACTTCCTGCCCCGTCGCCAGGATGAATAGGGGGTGGACAAGCAGCGGCGCGGAAATCACATGCAGCCAAAAGGCGCAATCCGACCAGATCGTCGTTCGCTCCCGGTCGTGCAGGTCGAGCGCCACGCCGGTACCGAAGATGAGAAGCCCGCAGAGCAACGGCATGTAGAGCGCCTGAGCAATCACATCCGGGATCTGCTCTGCAGTCGGCAAAAGAATTCGCCCGTCAGTGACGCCGTCATAGAGAAACAGCGCCGTGAACAGGAAGGCAAGCCCGGTCACTGACAGGGCCAGCGCCGCTGCCATGATCGGCACGCGGAACCGCCAGAACCAGAGGATCGACGCGGCGATCATCCCGCCGCCAAGCAGTCCGCCTGCCGTGCCGATCTGCGTGCGCATGGCGAAAATCTGGATCGGATTGTCCGGAATTTCCAGATTGTAACGGCTCCGAATCCAGGTTGAGAGGGCGACGAAGACGCAAACGAGAAAGCCGACCCCGATCACCGTCGATGACAGGCGCATGCGGTAGAGCCGCGTCACGAACTCGGCGACAAGCCAGAGCGCGGCAGCCATCACCACCGACAGCAGGAGCGGTTGCGGCCCGAGCACCGCAAACAGCGCGAAATAGAGACCTGCACCCAAAAGGACCACGCCGATCGTCACGAACAGATCGTTTCCGCCGCCCACAAGCTGCATGTTCTCGTCGATGCTGAGTCCGGCTGCCGGTCGCGGCTTGGGCGCCAGCGTCAGGTTCAAAAGGGCATCGCGCTGGTCGTCGCTGATGATGCCGCGCTGCACGGCGGTCTCGAGATGGTCGCGGGTGAGCATGGAGAAGCCTGTCACGGGGTTTACGGTTCGTGGCGCATGATGAGCACGTCGCTTGTGCGCCCGGCAAGTTGCGGCCAGACGACAAAGCCGGCTTTTTCATAGCACCGGATCGCGCGCAGATTGGCCGGGTCGGGATCGATGAAAATCTCCGTGTGCCCCTCACCACGCAGCCACCTGACAAAGGACCCGAGCGCTATTGATCCAAGCCCTTTGTCGAGATCGGCCGCTCGTCCGATCGAAAGATCAACACCGATTGCCTTGGCCGGAAGTTCCCGCATCCATGGCGCTTCGGTGATCCACGGCTCGAACATCTGGTCTGCGATTACCCAAAACTGGATGTATCCGACGTCGCGCCCGTCTTCCTGAAAGATGAAGGGACGCGTCGTGTCACGTCCTTCGATCATGTCGCGAATCATGCCGCATTCCTCGTCCGGATCGCCCCACCATGCCTGCCAGTGCGGCGCATCCATCCAGTTCCGGATCATTGCAAGATCGGAGGACACAACCGGGCGGAACGTGATCGGGCTTTCCTCACGCATCGGACCGGTCCAGGAACTTGACCATCAGGGTCTCATCGATGGATTCCCCATCGACGATCAGGGCGCGCGGATCGGAACCGCAGACCTTGAAACCGGATTTCTCGTAAAGCCGCAGCGCGGCGGTGTTGGTGCTGCCGACACCGAGTTGCAGTTGCAGGATGCCCGCCTTGCGCGCGTGGTCTTCCAAACCGGCAAGCAAGGCCAGTCCCGCGCCGCGCCCTCGGCAATCGGCGGCGATGAAGACACCGTAGATCACCGCGCGATGCGCCAGCTTGCGCCCGGGCAAGCGATCATAGTGCGCCGTTGCGACAAGGCGTTCCCCGTCGAAGCCACCAAAGTGCATGCGTTTCTCGAGCGCACTGCGCCAGTAGTCATCCGGCCGCGCCATCGCTTCCGCATGATCATCGCCAAAGGCATTCGGATGATCCTTCAACGCCTGCAGCCGCAGTGTCCGGAATGCCGGGGCATCAGCGGGAACCAGGCGCCGAACCGTGATTTCAGCCGGCATCCATGGTTTCCACGATCAGGTTGCCGTTGGTGTAGACACAGATGTCGGCGGCAATCGCCATGGCGCGGCGCGCAATTGTTTCTGCATCCAGATCCGTATCAGCCAACGCACGTGCCGCAGCCAGCGCATACATGCCCCCGGAGCCGATCGCCATCACACCATGTTCCGGCTCGAGCACATCGCCATTGCCGGTGATGCACAGCGAGATGTCCTTGTCGGCCACCAGCATCATCGCTTCGAGGTTGCGAAGGTATTTGTCAGTCCGCCAATCCTTGGCAAGTTCCACGGCCGCCCGCATCAACTGGCCGGGATATTGCTCCAGCTTCTTCTCCAACCGGTCGAGCAGGCTGAAGGCATCGGCCGTCGCACCGGCAAATCCGGCAATCACCTGGCCATCCTTGCCGATCCGGCGCACCTTGCGCGCATTGCCCTTGATCACCGTCTGGCCGAGCGACACCTGACCGTCGCCGGCGATCACCACCTTGGCGCCCTTGCGCACAGTGATGATGGTGGTTGCATGCATGCTGGGCGCGCGGCCTGTTTCGGTCATTTTCAGGTTTCCTTGACTGTCGTGCTGTATTTAGGGCGTCGTCGGCGCGTTCGCAAACCGGGGCTTGCTCACAACACCCGAATGCGCAGCAATCTGGCCAAGGCTGCACCACCTTGCTATGGAGCGCGCTCAACAGGATCGGAGACGGCGACAATGGCCGATGCACGCACAGCCGAGATCACCCGGAAGACCAACGAAACGGCGATCACCGTGTCGGTCAACATCGACGGCACGGGTGCCCACGCGATTTCGACAGGTGTCGGCTTCTTCGATCATATGCTCGAACAACTGTCGCGCCATTCGCTGATCGACATCGATCTCAAGGCGACCGGCGATCTGCACATCGATGATCACCACACAGTGGAAGATTGTGGCATCGCGATCGGCCAGGCGCTCGCCAAGGCGATGGGAGACCGTGCCGGGGTCACCCGATATGCCTCGCTCGACCTTGCCATGGACGAAGCGTTGACCCGGGCAGCCATCGATGTGTCCGGCCGGCCCTTCCTTGTGTTCGACGTCGCGTTTCCGACGCAAAAGATCGGTACTTTTGACACCGAACTGGTGCGCGAATTCTTCCAGGCGCTCAGCCAGCATGCGCGCATCACGCTGCATGTGGACACTCTGCGCGGTGCAAATACCCACCACATCGCCGAGACCTGTTTCAAGGCCGTGGCGCGCGTGTTGCGCACAGCCCTTGAGATTGATCCGCGCCAGGCAGGCCGCATTCCCTCCACCAAGGGCACGCTGGAAGGCTGACATGACCGCTCAACCGGCAGGAGAAGGAGCGCGCTCGTGAGGGTCGCCATCATCGACTATGGATCCGGCAATCTGCGCTCGGCGGTCAAGGCTTTCGAGCGTGCTTCCCGCGAAAGCGGAGTGGCCGCCGATATCGTGCTGACCGATGACCCGGATGTGGTTGCCGGAGCGGACCGGATCGTCCTGCCGGGTGTCGGCGCCTATGCCGATTGCCGCGCAGGCCTGGCGAGCGTGTCCGGCATGGATGAAGCGATCCATGAGCATGCAATCGCCCGTGGCCGGCCGTTTCTCGGTATCTGCGTCGGCATGCAGCTGATGAGTTCGCGCGGGCTGGAAAAGACCGTGACGCAGGGCTTTGGCTGGATTGCGGGTGATGTCGTCGAGATGACGCCATCTGACTCCGAGCTGTGCATTCCGCAGATCGGCTGGAACACGCTGCAATTGCGCCACGAGCACCCATTATTGGCCGGAATTCGTACCGGCGACGACGGGTTGCACGCCTATTTCGTCCATTCCTACCATCTGGCCGCCGAGAACCCGGACGACATTGTTGCTGTGGCGGACTATGGCGGGCCGGTCACAGCCATGGTGGCGCGCGGCAATCTGGCCGGAACGCAGTTCCACCCGGAAAAGAGCCAGACGCTCGGTCTGGCCCTGATCGGCAATTTCCTGAGGTGGAAGCCGTGACTGAACCTGTCGAGGCTTGGGCAAAGATTGTACCTGAATTTCTTGTCACCGATCTCCGGGCAAGCCTCGACTTTTGGTGCAGTCTCATCGGCTTCCAGGTTGCTTTTGAGCGGCCCGACGAGAGGTTTGCCTATCTGGACATGGACGGTGCGCAGGTCATGCTCGAAGAGAACGACCCGACGCAGCGCCAATGGCTCACTGCACCACTGGAGCTACCGTTGGGAAGGGGAGTCAATTTTCAGATTGAGACTGCCGACGTTGATGCAATTCTCGACAGGCTCGAAGCAGCATCCTGGCCACTCTTCATGCCACCGGAGGAAACTTGGTACCAGGTGGGTGATCGCGAGTCCGGCCAGAAACAGTTTCTTGTGCAGGACCCTGACGGTTATCTATTGAGACTGACGCAGTGGCTGGCTGACAGAGAGGCGTAATTGTGAGCTGGAAAAGCAAGATCCTCTTCCCCGCCATCGACCTGAAGGACGGCCAATGCGTCCGGCTCAAGCTCGGCGACATGGCCTCAGCGACCGTTTACAATGATGATCCGGCGGCCCAGGCACGCGCCTTCGAGGAGCAGGGCTTTTCCTGGCTGCATGTGGTTGACCTGAACGGCGCCTTCGAGGGCCAGTCGGTCAACGGCGCGGCGGTCGAGGCGATCCTGCAGGCGACGAAGAACCCGGTTCAGCTTGGCGGCGGCATACGCACGCTCGCCCACATCGAGGCATGGCTCGAAAAGGGCCTCGCCCGCGTCATCCTCGGCACGGTCGCCGTGCGCGATCCGGATCTTGTGAAAGAGGCTTGCAAGATATTTCCCGGGCAAATCGCGGTCGGCATCGACGCAAAGGGCGGCAAGGTTGCGGTCGAAGGCTGGGCGGAAGCCTCCGAACTCGGCGTCATCGAACTGGCCAAGCGCTTCGAGGGCGCGGGTGTTGCCGCCATCATCTACACCGACATCGACCGCGACGGCGTGCTCGCCGGGATCAACTGGGAAGCCACAATCGCGCTCGCTGATGCCGTCTCTATTCCCGTCATCGCCTCGGGCGGCCTTGCCTCGCTCGCCGACATCGTTCGCATGACCATGCCCGATGCGATCAAGCTGGAAGGCGCGATTTCCGGCCGCGCGCTGTATGATGGGCGGATCGATCCGGCCGAAGCGCTGGCGGTGTTGCGGGGCGAAGGAAAACAGTCATGACCCTCAAATCCCGTGTCATCCCCTGCCTCGATGTAAAGGACGGCCGCGTCGTCAAGGGCGTCAACTTTGTTGATCTGGTCGATGCCGGCGATCCGGTGGAGGCGGCCAAGGCCTATGATGCGGCGGGTGCCGACGAACTCTGCTTTCTCGATATCACCGCCTCGTCGGACAATCGCGAAACGATCTTTGATGTGATCGCCCGGACCGCCGAACAGTGCTTCATGCCGCTGACGGTCGGTGGTGGCGTGCGTCAGGTTGCCGATATCCGCAAACTGCTGCTGGCCGGCGCCGACAAGGTGTCGATCAACACGGCGGCGGTGAAGAACCCGGATTTCGTAGCGGCTGCCGCCGACAAGTTCGGCAACCAGTGCATCGTGGTTGCGATTGACGCCAAGGCTGTGGCGCCGGGACGTTGGGAAATTTTCACCCATGGCGGGCGCGAGGCAACCGGCATCGATGCGGTCGAGTTTGCCCGCAAGGTGGTCGATCTTGGCGCCGGGGAAATCCTTTTGACGTCGATGGACCGGGACGGCACCAAGTCCGGTTTTGACATCGCGCTGACCCGCGCCGTGGCCGATGCCGTGCGCGTGCCGGTGATCGCTTCCGGCGGCGTCGGCACCTTGCAGCACATGGTCGAGGGTATCCGCGACGGCCACGCGACGGCGGTTCTTGCCGCGTCGATTTTCCATTTCGGCACCTTTACGATTGCCGAAACCAAGGCGGCGATGGCTGCCGCAGGACTTGCAGTGCGGCTCGATCCGGCCGATATCGCAGCATGACCGACTTTTCGCTGACCGATTTGCAAGCCATTGTAGTGGCCCGTGCCGGTGTTTCGCCGGACGAAAGCTGGACAGCCAAGCTGGTCGCTGCCGGGCCGGAGCGTGTCGCCCGCAAATTCGGCGAGGAAGCGGTCGAAACGCTGATCGCATCACTCGGGACTGACCGGGCAGCGCTGGTCGCCGAAAGCGCCGATCTTCTCTACCACTGGATGGTTCTGATGCATGTGCGCCAGGTGACCGTCGCTGATGTCATGGCCGAACTCGAACGCCGCTCCGCCCAAAGTGGACTTGCCGAGAAGGCCTCCCGCAAGGCAGACTGACGCAAAAAGCAGTACGGCGGGAGTGTGGAGAGGCCATGGATCGCACCGATAACGCGGCGACGCTGGCTGATATCGAGGCAAGGCTCGCCGATGTGTCCGTCGAGGCCGCGCCGGCCGATGACCAGCTCAATGAGAGCGACTGGTCGCCCTATCGCCACTTCACGGCCGAACGCTGGGCGACATTTCGTGCCGATACACCGCTGACGCTCAGTGCCGACGAAGTGCAACGCCTGCGCTCGTTGAACGACCCGATTGATCTCGACGAAGTGCGGCGCATCTATCTGTCGCTGTCGCGTCTGCTCTCTGCACATGTGGAATCCTCGCAGGCGCTGTTTCGGCAGCGTGCACGGTTTTTGAACCTTGATGATGCGGTGAAGACGCCGTTCATCATCGGAGTCGCCGGTTCGGTCGCCGTCGGAAAATCGACGACGGCCCGCGTCTTGAAGGAACTGCTCAGCCGTTGGCCGTCCTCGCCGAAGGTCGATCTGATCACCACCGACGGTTTTCTGATGCCGAACGCCGCCCTGCGCGAGCGAAAACTGATGGAGCGGAAGGGCTTTCCCGACAGCTATGATGTTGGCGCCATCCTGCGCTTCCTGTCGGCGATCAAGGCCGGTGAGGTCAATGTGCGCGCGCCGCTCTACTCGCACCTGAGCTATGACGTGCTGCCGGACGAATATCAGGTGATCGACCGGCCCGACATCCTGATCTTCGAAGGCATCAACGTGCTGCAGGTGCGCGAACTGCCGGAGGGCGGGCGCACCATTCCGTTCGTTTCCGACTTTTTCGACTTTTCGATTTATATCGATGCGGACGAGACGCTGATCCACAACTGGTATGTGGATCGTTTCATGCGGTTGCGGGAAACCGCCTTCCGCAAACCGGAAAGTTTCTTTCATCGCTATGCGCAATTGTCGGAAGATTCGGTGCGCGCCATTGCCGAAGGCCTTTGGGCCAACATCAACCTGAAGAACCTGCGCGAAAACATTCTGCCGACCCGTCCGCGTGCTGACCTTATCCTCCGCAAGGGCCCGGATCATCTGGTCGAGCGCGTCTGGCTGAGGAAGCTCTGATCGGCTTCGCATCCGGCATTGCGGTCTTCAAAAAGCCTTTGTCACCCGGCGAAGCGTCAGGTTGATCCGCCCGCCATTTTTCAGGAGCGCCGACGTATTGGGGTAGATCCGGTCAACGCCGTGAAAGCACAACCGGCCCTCGCCGCCGATGACGACGATGTCCCCCGAATGCAGACGGATCGAAGTGGTGCGGCCGGATCGTTCCGTTTCGCCGACCCGGAACAGGCAATCATCGCCAAGCGAGATCGACAGGACAGGCGCTGAAAGGTCCTGTTCGTCGCGGTCCTGATGCAGGCCCATCTTCGCGTCGGCAGCGTAGAAGTTGATGAGGCAAGCCTCGGGCTTGTGCGGACACGCAGCAAATTCCTGCCATAGCGCCAGAAGCCGCTCCGGAATTGCCGGCCAGGGCGCTCCGGTCGTCGGGTGGACCGGCTGGTAGCGATAGCCGCGTACCTTGTCGGTGACCCAACCGAGCGGACCGCAATTGGTCATACGCACGCTCATGGGAACGCCGGTTCTGGGCATGACCGGCGTGAAAAGCGGCGCCTGCGCCACCACTGCCCGCACATCGTCGACAAGCGCGCGTTGCTCGTCGAGCGACAATGCATGGGGAATGTGGCGGATGCCCTTGGGAAGCACGTTCATGGCGCTGGCTTTTGCTCCAGCGGCACCTGACCGGCAACAACCGGAATGACGTTACTCCGCCGCATCCAGCTTTGGTGACGATGGCATTCCGGCAGTGCTCCACAAGCCCGGCGCAATGACCTTGCTGGCGCCGAGGATTTCGATGCCGACGAGACGGCCATCCTCGTCCATATCGCAAATGAACGGTCCATGCTCCACTTGGTGGTCGATGGCAGCCTTTGAAATGACGATGTAAGCGGCATCGGCTTCACGATCATGAGTGATGTCTGTCATCGCGATCTCCTCGCGTTCCGGTCGAAAGTGTCCGCTATAATGCGGATTTCCGTTTCGGTCTCTACACAGACGACGCGAACCGTTCGGCCAGCGGCTTGCGGAACCGTTCCGAATCGACGTTCCGCCGCAGGGTCATCGGGATCTGCGATTGTCCAGTCAGACTGAAGGGCGATCTGTTCGACCCACGAAAAGGCAATGCCGCGTCCAACAAGTCGTGCTGCAGCATGCCGCGTAAGCCGGACCGGCTTTGCCACCTCAGCTGTCGACCTTCAGCACCTCGATGAAGGCTTCCTGCGGAATTTCCACCTTGCCGAACTGGCGCATCTTCTTCTTGCCTTCCTTCTGCTTGTCCAGAAGTTTGCGCTTGCGCGAAACGTCGCCGCCATAACACTTGGCGGTCACGTCCTTGCGCAGCGCGGCAATGGTTTCGCGTGCCACGATACGACCGCCGATGGCGGCCTGGATCGGGATCTTGAACATATGGCGCGGGATCAGGTCCTTCAGCTTTTCGCACATCGCCCGGCCGCGCTTTTCGGCGGCACCACGGTGCACCAGCATCGAGAGGGCATCGACCGGCTCGTCGTTGACCAGCAACTGCATCTTCACGAGGTCGCCTTCGCGGTACCCCGTCAGCGTGTAGTCGAACGACGCATAGCCCTTCGAAATCGATTTCAGGCGGTCGTAGAAGTCGAACACCACTTCATTGAGCGGCAGATCATAGGTAGCCATTGCACGGCTGCCGACATAGGAGAGATCCACCTGCACGCCACGGCGCTCCTGGCAGAGCTGCAGGATAGCACCGAGATACTCATCCGGCGTCATGATTGTCGCCTTGATCCACGGCTCTTCGATCGTGTCGATCTTCACGACATCAGGCATGTCGGCGGGATTGTGAAGTTCGATGGTTTCGCCGCTGGTCAGGTTCATCTTGTAGACGACTGACGGTGCGGTCGCGATCAGTTCCAGATTGAACTCGCGGCTGAGTCGCTCCTGGATGATTTCCAGATGCAGAAGGCCGAGGAACCCGCAACGGAAGCCGAAGCCGAGCGCTGCGGACGACTCCATTTCGAACGAGAAGCTCGCATCATTGAGGCGCAGCCGTCCGATGGCAGCGCGAAGATCGTCGAATTCGGCTGCGTCTATCGGGAACAGGCCGCAGAACACGACCGGCTGAGCCGGTTTGAAACCGGGCAGAGCGGCAGCCGTCGGCTTCTTGTCCTCGGTGATCGTATCGCCGACGCGGGTATCGGCGACTTCCTTGATCGATGCGGTGAGGACACCGATTTCGCCGGGCCCCAGTTCGTCGATGACCACGAGTTTGGGTGTCAGCACGCCGACGCGATCGACCGGGTAGCGCGCGTCGGTGCCCATCATCCGGATCATCTGACCTTTCTTGAGGACCCCGTCGATGATCCGCACCAACACGACGACGCCGAGATAGGCGTCATACCAGCTGTCGACCAGCAGCGCCTTCAAAGGCGCATTGCGATCGCCGCTTTTGGGTGGCGGCAGGCGATGGACGATGGCTTCCAGCACATTGTCGATGCCAAATCCCGTCTTGGCGGAAATCTCCACCGCGTCGGAGGCGTCCAGCCCGATCACGTCCTCGATCTGCTCCTTGACGCGGCCGACATCGGCAGCCGGCAAATCCACCTTGTTGAGGACCGGCACAATCTCGTGGTTGTTGTTGAGCGCCTGGTAGACATTGGCGAGCGTCTGCGCTTCCACGCCCTGGCTCGCATCGACGACAAGCAGCGACCCTTCGCAGGCGGCCAGCGACCGAGAGACTTCGTAAGCAAAGTCCACATGGCCGGGCGTGTCGATCAGGTTGAGCACGTAGTGCTCACCATTCTTGGCATCATATTCGAGACGAACCGTGTTCGCCTTGATGGTGATGCCGCGCTCGCGTTCGATGTCCATCGAATCGAGTACCTGCTCCACCATGTCTCGCTCGGCTATCGAGCCGGTGGTCTGGATCAGCCGGTCGGCCAGCGTCGACTTGCCGTGGTCGATATGGGCCACGATCGAGAAATTGCGGATATGGGAAATGGGCGTATTGGTCATGAATGCGCATGTAGCAGGTACGCGGCGAAAGGCAATTGCCGGCCACGGCGCGGATCAGCGCAGTTTGTCACCGGTCCCCCACATCCCACGGTGCTTCGCGTGCCTTGCGCCGGCTGAGGCGCATGGCAAGTCCCGCTGCAATCCCGAGACCGATCGCAAACGTCAGGTCCACCAGAACGGTCAGCACGGCGGTCATCAGCAGGATCACCCGGTCTGACAGGCGATGACGCGGTTTCAGCTGTTCGATGAAATGCGGCACTTCGGCCATGTTCCAGGCGGTGATCAGCAACAGCGCGGCGAGTGCCGGCATCGGCAGATAGGCCGCGAGAGGCGACGCGATCAGCATGAACATCAACAGAAATATGGCGTGCGCCATGCCGGCCACCGGCGTCTTGCCACCAGCCCGAACATTGGTGGCAGTCCGCGCGATGGCACCCGTCGCGGGAAGGCCGCCAAACAGCGCCGATGCGGTATTGGCGACGCCCTGTGCCACGATTTCGGCATTGGGCCGGTGGCGGCTGCCCGCCATCCGGTCGGCAACAATGGCAGACAGAAGCGACTCGATCCCGGCGAGAAAGGCAATGATCAGCGCAGACGGCAGAAGTTCGACGATCTTGCCATAGGACAGGTCCGGCAACTGCGGCATCGGCAGGCCGGCAGCGATCGACCCGAAGCGGGAGCCGACCGTATCGACCGGCAGGCCGAGAAGTTGCACGGCAATCGACGCAGCTATGATGATGACGATCATGCCGGGAAGACGGGGAAACAGCCGCCGCATGGCGATGATGCCGATCGCGCTGACTATCGTCAGGATGACGGCGGCGGGCGTGATCGTTTCGCGCGCCGCCCACAGTCCGGCAATCTTGCCGATGAACTCTGCGGGCAATGCAGCAGAAAGCGTGAAGCCTCCGGCATCGGCCAGCTGGCTCGTCGCGATGATGATGGCGATGCCGACCGTAAAACCGTTGATCACCGCCTCCGGCACATGGCGGATCAACGAGCCGACCCGGAACCAGCCGGTCACCAGCAGGATGATGCCCGCCATGAAAGTCGCCGTGACAAGCCCGTCATATCCATGCGTCTGGACGATCGAATACACGACGACGATGAAAGCACCGGTCGGCCCGCCGATCTGCACCCGGCTTCCGCCAAGCGCGGAAATCAGGAAACCGGCGACGACTGCCGTCGTCAGACCTGTCGAAGGGTGGGCGCCCGATGCAATCGCGATTGCCATGGCTAGTGGAAGTGCAACAAGCGCAACCGTCAGCCCGGCCATCAGGTCCGCCCCGAAGGTTGGCCAGTCATAGGTCCGCATCGTTGTCAGGATTTTCGGCTGGAAATGTGGTTCGCGCGCGGGAACGGCCGGCCGGTCGGCATTCTGGTGATCATCCTGCGTCGTCATGGTCTCTGGTGCGCCTCCCCCGATGCGCGACAGCGCGTGGATTTTGAGTGGTGCGCTCCCCTCTTCAAGCCGTCAAGCGTGACGTTGGTCGTCCGACACCGTCCAGTCGTTGGCCAAATCCTTGTCACCTGCCCGCCTTTGCGGTGGCTGGTCGGCCCACATCACCCGCTTGTAGTCAAAGCCGAACCGGAGCGTCGGCTTGACCACTTCGAAGTAGGGCGAAAGGTCGAAATCGCGCGGTGTGAACAGCGAGTGGTGCCGGATATGCAGGATCTCGCGCCGCGAATAGTCCGACACCGCCCGCGCCCGGCCCGGTGCTGCCGTGATTTCCGGCAGGATCGGATACCGTACCGACTGATAGGCCTGCGCAATCATCGACGAGCAGATCGCCCGGGTCGGATCACCGGAACCGAATTCGATCATTCGGCGACGCCACCGCACAGGAACAGGCGGCGTCGGGAAAAAATAGCGCGCCATGTCGAAAATGTTCTTGATGTCGTACCGGGTCCCGATCCGGTCGATCATGAATTGCACAACCATCATCCGGTCGTCCGGTGTCAGGCCAACCGGTCTGCAGATGCGGGTGTTGTAGCTCTGGTACTTTTCAAGCGCGACCGCTTCGCAACCGGTGCCGAGATTGACTTCGATCAGCCGCTTGCGGCGGCCTTGCGCATCGAGTTCCGCGATTGCGTCACCGACGTAAAGCGCCGCATGGCTCCACGTCGATTGGGTCAGGTACTTGATCGCCGCCGAAATCTTCTGGTTGCCCTCGATCAGGAATACGTCACCGGGTTCCAGCGTTCGGTAGAGTGTCTGCGGATCCGATGGTGTGTAGGGCTCATAGCCCGATACTTCTGTTTCGAGCCGTCGCGCAACCCAGCGGCCAAGCCGGTCAAGCAGCGTGTCACGTGCTTCGCTCAACGCCAGCCTCCCAACTTCGCGCAAAACAATGTCATCCGGGCATAGTGGAGGAGGCGATCGCCTCCGGTCAATCGGCGCACCGTTCAGCTTTTCTCACATCCGCGCGAGTCCATGATAAAAGGATGCCCGAGCGATCGTATCTCAAATCCGGGTCGCGGGCGTTGACGTTTCGCAGCGCACCAATTAATTTAGAACTATTCCAACAAAGGGCCTGTCATGCTGTCCCGTTTCCTCCCATCACCGCGCCGTGCTTTCGACAGCCTGTCTGAACAGGAGATTCTCGCACTGGCGATTTCGTCAGAGGAGGACGATGCGCGCATCTATCTCGCCTATGCGGAAGGCCTGCGCGATGAATTTCCTGCTTCGGCCAAGATCTTCGACGACATGGCGGCCGAAGAAAACCGGCATCGAGACTGGCTGATCGACCTGCACAAGAAGCGGTTCGGCAATACCATCCCGCTGATCCGGCGGGAACATGTGCGCGGCTACTATGAACGCAAGCCCGATTGGCTCGTCCGCCCGCTCGGCATCGAAAAGGTCCGCACCCAGGCCTCGCAGATGGAGCGCCAGGCGCACCGGTTCTATCTGGAAGCGGCCAAGCGGATTACCGATGCCGACACCCGCAAACTGCTCGGCCAGTTGGCGCTTGCCGAAAGCGGCCACGAAAACGTCGCGATGGCACTTGAAGAAAAGCATGTGCCGGAAGACGTCGCGGCCGACGAGGACAAGGCCGAACGCCGCCAGTTTATCCTGACCTATGTGCAGCCGGGCCTTGCCGGCCTGATGGATGGATCGGTCTCGACCCTGGCGCCGATCTTCGCCACCGCTTTTGCAACGCAAGACCCGTGGACAACTTTCCTTGTCGGGATCGCCGCGTCGGTTGGCGCCGGCATTTCCATGGGCTTTACCGAAGTTGCCTCCGATGATGGCGTCCTTTCCGGTCGCGGCTCACCGATCAAGCGCGGCCTTGCGACCGGCATCATGACGACGGTCGGCGGCCTCGGCCATGCCTTGCCCTATCTCATTCCCGACTTCTGGACAGCCACGTGGCTGGCGATCGCCATCGTCTTCGTCGAACTCTGGGCGATCACCTGGATCCAGAACCGCTACATGGAAACCCCATGGCCAAGGGCGATCTTCCAGGTTGTCCTCGGCGGCGCCTTGGTCTTTGCCGCAGGCATGCTGATCGGCAACGCCTGAACAGCCACCCGCCGTTCATCGTCGATTCACCTGTTCCTGCTATTTTTCAAGGCGGGACAGTGCGCGGGCAACCGCGCGGGATATGGGTGAGTGCGATGCCGGGACAAAAGGTTCTGGGCAAAGGCTGGCGTACGCTGCGCGAAATGGTTTGGCCGAGCTATCGGCCGGAATGCCATTACATGCGCGGTCCGGGCCCGGCCTGCGCCCGCAAATACGTCAGGGCCTGAGGGCTTCGGTCGTTCTCGGCCTCTAGCGGACCGAGCCGACAACCACCGAGTCGGGCATCTCGATCGAGACCCAGTGGCCGGCATGGCGCTCTGACTGGCGCTTGAGATACGTGTACTCGGTGTCCGTCCACAGACGCACTTCGTTGTTCAGATTATCGAGAACAAAATCGCCCTCATCGCTGCGCACCGTCAGGATCGCGTGGCCCTCGCCATCCGGTTTGCGAACGACCGTGATCAAAAGGTTGCCCGGCGCGATCCCAGCATCGATCAACAGCTGCCGTTTCAACAAGACGTAGTCCTCGCAATCGCCAGCGCGATCCGGGAAGGTCCAAATTTCTTCTTCCCCGTACAGTTCCAGATCGCTTTGCGGCGCAATCACCATGTTGACGGTCGCATTAATCCGCAAGATCGAAGCCCAGGTGTTTGCCGTCACGACAACCGGCCGCACATCGCGGCGATGCTGGCTGCATTCACCCTGATAGGTCCGGCAAAACTCGTAGTGTCCGATCGGTTGGGACGTCAGGCGTCCGGTAATCATTGACCCGGCCTGCGCGGACTGAACGGCGGCGAACGAAGCAATCAGGCCGACAGTGACAAAGGCAAAACGCAACACGACCTGACCCCCACGCTACACACCGGCAAACACCTGCCCGGCCCTGACAGCCGCGTGCACGTCCCGTTTCGGGGCGTCCGCTGGCTGTTAACGCAAATTTAACCATGGGTGGGAGCATCGGGCAATGGCCGCAGGGTCACAGTCGCGGAAGATGGTTACCACGGGCCCGCGATCCAAAAACAAAAGCGCCGCCCGGTTGTTTACCGGGCGGCGCTTTGAGGGGTCATTGTTGTTGGTTCAGGCGACGGCCTTGACCAGTTTCGGCTTTGGTCTCGGCTCGGATTTCCTGGTGGCTGAAGCTTGCGCGCGCATGAAATTCAACATGCGTGGTGCCACTTCCTGGCGGAAGCGCGAGCCGTTGAAAACGCCGTAGTGTCCGACGCGCGGCTGCTCATAGTGCAGCTTCATGTTGTCGGGAAGACCGGTGCAAAGCCCGTGGGCTGCCTTGGTCTGGCCACCACCGGTGATGTCGTCGTTCTCACCTTCGACCGTCATCAGCGCAACCCGCGAAATGAGACCCGGATCGACCGCTTCGCCGCGGTGCTTCATCGTACCCTTCGGAAGTGCATGCTCGATGAACACGGCCTCGACGGTCTGCAGGTAGAACTCGGCGGTCAGATCCATGACGGCGAGATACTCGTCATAAAAGTCGCGATGCTTTTCGGCAGAATCCCCGTCATCGCGCACCAGATGCACGAAGAAATCCTTCTGCGCTATCATGTGCCGGTCCATGTTCATCGACATGAAGCCGGAGAGTTGCAGGAAGCCCGGATAGACCGGACGGCCAAATCCCGGATTGGGGAACGGCACATGCATGATGACATTGTCACGGAACCAGGAGAGCGGCTTTTCTTCCGCCATCTTGTTGACCGCTGTCGGCGAGATGCGGGTATCGACCGGCCCGCCCATCAGCGTCATCGACACCGGAACATTGGGGCTTTTACGCGCTTCCATCACGGCAATTGCCGCCAGAACCGGAACCGACGGCTGGCAGACGCCGACGATGTGGGTGTCCGGCCCGAGATGCTCGAGCATCTCGATGACGTAGTCGACATAGTCTTCCAGATTGAAACTGCCGTCTTTCACCGGCACCATGCGCGCATCGATCCAATCAGTGATGTAGACGTCCGCCTCCGGAAGAAACCGCTCGACGGTGCCGCGCAGCAGGGTTGCATAGTGGCCGGACATCGGCGCAACCAGCAGGATGCGGGGGTCTTTGGGACGCGGCTTGGCGAGATCACGCTGGAAATGGATCAGTTTGCAGAACGGTTTCTGCCAGGCCACGGTTTCCGTCACCGCAATCACTTCGCCGTCGATGGTGGTCACCGGCAGTTCAAAGGTCGGCTTGGCATAGCGCCGTGTGGTGCGTTCGAACACTTCGGCCCAAGCCGCCATGGTACGACCGTAGCGGGTCTGCGATAGCGGATTGAACGGATTTTGGTGGAACATGCGCGATGCACCGGCTGCCGCCCGCCAAGGCTGCATCAATGCGTGGTTTAATTCGTAGAACTGATAAAACAAGCCGCAGCACTCCATATCGGGTCCGGGACGTTACCATACGCGCTCTTTTGTGCATGGCAACATGAAACAGGGAAACGTTACCATCCCTGCCGGACAATGCTAATCCCTGCTTTCGGAGCGCATTGTCTTGTCTTGTCCCGCTTTTTCGGCCGTCAGTTGTCGTGACCTTCGACAACGATGATGTCGCCGTCTGCGATCTGCTGCCGGATCGCCTTGGCCGTCTGGTACGTGTCTGAATTGTAGCAGGCGAGCGCCGCCTCGTAGCTCGGAAACTCGATGACGACATGGCGCGCGCGCGTTTCGCCTTCCACCGGTTCATGCGCGCCGCCGCGCACCAGAAACACGGCCCCATGCGCCTGATAGGCAGGCGTCGCCGCTTTCACATACTCGGGATAACGCTCCGGCTCGCGGACGGTGATATGTGCGATCCAGTAACCCTTCTTGGCCATGTCATGCTCCTTGCGTGCTGCGTTTGATCTCGTCGATGATGGCGCGGGCCGCTGCTGCGGGATCGGACGCGCCGGTCACGGGGCGCCCGACCACCAGATGGCTGGCCCCGGCGGCGATAGCCTCGCCCGGCGTCATCACCCGTTTTTGGTCACCGGAGTCACCGCCAGCCGGGCGGATACCGGGTGTCACCACAGCCATGCCCGGGCCAACGATGTCGCGCACAGGCTCGGCCTCTTCGCCCGAACAGACAATTCCGCCCATGCCCGCATCGCGAGCCTGCCGCGCACGCTTCAGGACCAACGTGGCCGCCTCATCATGGTAACCGGCATCCGACAGGTCGTGATTGTCCATCGACGTCAGCACGGTCACGCCGAGAAGACACAGGTTTGAACCCTGCGCCGCGCGCACCGCCGCCGCCATCGCCTTCGGGTAGGCGTGTATCGTCAGCATGTCGGCGCCGAGCCGGGCAATCGCTTCAACACCCTTCTCGACCGTGTTGTCGATGTCGAGCAGCTTCATGTCGAGAAACACCCGCTTGCCCGCGGCTTTCAGCGGCGCGACCAGATCAAGCCCGCCGGAAAATGCCAGTTGGTGCCCGATCTTGTAGAACGAGACGGTATCGCCGAGCCGGTCGATCAGCCCGGCAGCCGCAAGGACGCCGGGAACGTCAAGCGCAACGATCAGCCGGTCACGGGCACTGTTCTCGCTCATCATCATGGGCCGCGCTCCATCATCGTGTTTGCGCCCAGATGACACAGACGAGCCGCAGCCTCAACCGCGCGCCCGGCCTGGCACCGCAATTTCCATGAGCGCCTTGCAGGCATCGTGCAACATCGCAAGCTGGCGCTCATTGCTCGGCATGCCGTCTTCCCCGAACGCGCTGGCCGCCTGATTGATGGTGACTTGCTGCGAGATCACGAGGACGCCGAGACCCACGAGGACGGCGCGCAAATGCGGCAGCATCCGGGTTGTGCCGAGGATGCCGTTGGTTGCTCCGCCGAGCGCCGCGGTGAGGCCGGACAACGGCTTGACGTCGGAGCGCACCAGCGTGATCCAGTCGATCGTGTTCTTGACCAGTGGCGGGATCGAGGAGTTGTATTCGGGCGAAACGATGAACAGCGCGTCATGCGCGGCAAAAAGCCGGGCAAGCTTGACGGCATTTTCCGGCGTGCCTTTTTCGCGGTTGAGATCCTCGTCGACGATCGGCAACGGATAGTCGCCAAGCGAGATCATCGTGGTCTCGGCACCCATCTCGGTCAGCACCTTGTTGATGGCTTGGGCAAGCGAGATATTGAAGGAGCCGGCGCGCAACGAGCCCGGCATGATCAGGATTTTCGTGGTCATGGCTGTTTCCTTTGTAGGTCACTGTCGATCTGGCGCCCTTCGGGCTCAAGGGAAGGCCTGGTCGTGGGTATGCGTGTAACGCCAGACCCGCGCGGGTGGCAGGTTCCTGAACACCCACCGGCCCGGCGCTGCCGAAATGCCATCAAGCGCAGCAACATCGACCGGCGCGCGCACGCCGTAGGAAAACTGCACCAGCGGTCTGCCTTGCGGCGTCCGTTTCAGCGCTTGATGGACAAGGGCATGCCGTTGCTCGGGCGAGAAATTGAGGAGGGGCAGACCGGAGATGACGCAGTCGAAAACCGCCGGCGCATTGGCCGGCAAGGTCGCTTCAAGGTCGAAGGCATCGCCTTCGATGACATGAACGCCGGGAAAGGCCGCGGCGAGGCGTCGGCAGAATGAAGACGAGTACTCGACGAGCCAGAGATTGTCCGGCCGGATGCCGCGCGCAAGGATGGCCCGGGTGATCGCGCCCGTGCCCGGACCGAGTTCAAGCACCGGAAGGCCGGAGCCGAGGTCGATCTGCGCAGCCATCAGGTCCGCAAGTTCGCGGGACGTGGGTGCCACCGCCCCGGTGTGTTTCGGCGACGACAGCAAGGCCCCTGCAAACCGGACCTGATCGACAAACCGCGCCTTGATGATCCGGGTCTTCCGAACAGCCGATTTGAGACGGCCGACATCACTCGCCAAGGTCGAAGAAATCCTTCATCCGCGAGAAGAAACCGGTCGATTGCGGGCTGGTTTCCTTGGCCGAGATCGTCTCGAATTCCTGGAGCAGTTCGCGTTGGCGCTTCGACAGGTTCTGCGGTGTCTCGACCGCGATCTGGATATAGAGATCGCCCGCAGCGGGCTGGCGCAGCACCGGCATGCCCTTGCCCTTGAGGCGGAACTGTTTGCCGGACTGCGTACCTTCCGGCACCTTGACCCGGGTTTGCGTGCCATCAAGCGTCGCCACTTCGAACGAACCGCCCAGCGCCGCCGTCGTCATCGACAGGGGCACCTTGCAGTAAAGGTCCGCGCCATCGCGCTGGAAGAATTCGTGCGGCTTGACCGAAATGAAGATGTAGAGATCGCCGGTCGGCCCGCCGCGATAGCCGGCCTCGCCTTCGCCAGCGAGCCGGATGCGGGTTCCGTCTTCGATGCCCGAAGGAATGTTGACCGAGAGCGAGCGCTCCTGCGTCACGCGGCCCTGACCGGAACAGGTCGGGCAGGGGTCGGCGATCTGTTCGCCGCGCCCGTTGCAGGCCGGACATGGCCGCTCGATCGAAAAGAATCCTTGCGCCGCACGAACCCGCCCCGCTCCGCCGCAGGTGCCGCAGGTTTGCGGGCTGGTTCCAGGTTTGGCGCCTGAGCCGGTGCAGGTCTCGCAGACCATCGACGAGGGAACGCGCAGTTGCGCGGTCTTGCCCGCAAAGGCTTCTTCAAGCGTGATTTCCAGATTGTAGCGAAGGTCTGCGCCGCGCTCGCGGCCGCCGGTCGAGCGCCGTCGCCCGCCTCCCATCATCTCGCCAAAGATGTCTTCGAAGATGTCAGCAAAACCGGCCGCTCCGGCCCCGCCGAACGGATTGCCGCCGCCCATGCCACCGTTCTCGAAGGCCGCATGCCCGAACCGGTCATAGGCCGCACGCTTTTGCGGATCCTTCAGCGTCTCGTAGGCTTCGTTGAGTTCCTTGAACCGGGCCTCGGCGGATGCATCTCCGGGGTTCTTGTCCGGATGATATTGCATGGCGAGCCGGCGATAAGCGCTTTTCAGTTCTTTTTCATCGGCGCCGCGCGCAACGCCGAGCGTCTCGTAGAAATCAGCTTTGGCCATTCCATCCAATCCTGGCAGCGATCGCGCCAGCGCGCGGCCGCCCCATCCCCATGGACCACCCGCATGCTGATCGCGTGATCAAACCTTCAGGAAAGGATATAGTCGGCTCGCCGACAGGATTCCAGATGCTGTCGCGGTGCCGTGCGTTCATTCCCCTGCAATGGTCGCGGAAAGGACGTTCTTTCTGGCCAAATGACCTCTTTCCATGCGCGCGACCAGCCAGTCGCCGACCGGTTTTTCGTAAAGCCGGTGTGAAGCAAGCGCCACGACGATCGTGATGACCGCTGCCGGGAGCATGAGCAGCTCGATTGGTAGCCCGGTCACGGGACCGATCCAGCGGTTCCAGAGCAACGAAAACAGGATTGTTTCCACGACCGGGTGCCAGAGGTAGATGCCGAACGACACCGCCATGACCGGCATCAGCGGACGAGCAAAAGCCATGCCGTCGGGATTGTCATGCTCTGCCGATCCGGAGAGGACGAGCGCCAGCACCATGCCGGCCATGATCAGGTAGTAATTGACGTCGGCAAACATCATCGCGATCAGCACCGCACCGACGCCCCAGCCCCAGACGTGCGAGCGGATGGCGAAAGGCCGCATGGCGACCAGATGCACGGCCAGCGCACCGAGGCAGAATGAGCCGAATGCCCGGTAGGCGCCCCAGATCTTCGTGTCGGCAATCGTCTTGCCGAGTGTCCAGTCCTGGCTGATGGTAAATTCGGTAAAGCCGTAGAAGGTGGCAGCGAGCACAACGATGCCGGCCATTCCGGCCTGGCTCGCCGCGAAAAGCAGGACCGGCATCATCAGGTAGCAGAACCATTCCGCCGACAACGACCAGGAGACGTAGTTGAACGTCAGCGTCTCGGGGATGCCCCAAGCCTGCATCAGCAACAGGTTGACCGGCAGCATCGTCCAATCGTAGCGCAGCGCTCCGGCTTCCGAATTAACAAGGCCTGCGCTCCATGCGGCGCCGACCAGCACGAAGAAACCAGTGGTTGCCAGATGCAGCGGGTAAAGTCGTGCCAACCGTTTGGCGAGGAACGGGAGATAGGATCCCGGCCGCGAAAGTTTTGCCCGGTAACGATCATAGATCAGATAGCCGGAGACCATGAAGAACAGGTCGAGCAGCGGCAGCATGTGCTCGAACCAACGCGCCCACGCCTGCCCGTTTTCGGCAAAGTGCATGAAATGATAGGTCATGATCAGGAGCGCGGCGAGAAATCGCCATATCGCGAAGCTGTAGAATGTCGGCATTGCTGCCTGACCGTGCGCGCCCATCATGTGCCCCGTCGAAACGCCTTTGACCACGGCGCTATCCGGGCAATGGGTACCTCAGGTTGTGTCGAAAGAAAACGACTTCCCGAATTCAGGGTAAACAAGCGCTTTGACAACGGCTTGACCGAATTGTCCGGCAACAAAAAAGCCGGCTGAGGAGCCGGCCTTTGATGATGTGCGGTTGTCGAAGCCAGACGTGAAATCAGGCAGACTTCTTTTCGTCTTCGTCGTCGATTTCTTCGAAGTCGGCATCGACCACGTCGTCGCGGGCGGCGTCCGCTCGCGCATCGGCTTCAGCTGCCGAGGTTTCTGCAGCCTGCGTGGCTTCATAGATGGCCTGCCCGAGCTTCATGGCCGCATCGGCAAGGGTCTGTGTCTTGGCCGTGATGACATCGGCATCGAGTGTCTCGCCGCCAATTTCCGTGCGAAGCGATGCAATGGCATTCTCGATCGCTGCCTTGTCATCTGCACCAAGCTTGTCGCCATGTTCGTTGAGCGACTTCTGCGTAGAGTCGATCAGCGATTCGGCATGGTTTCGCGCCTCCACGCCGGCACGACGCTTCTTGTCTGCCTCGGCATTGGCCTCGGCATCCTTGACCATCTGCTCGATCTCGGCGTCGGAAAGACCACCCGATGCCTGGATGCGGATCTGCTGTTCCTTGCCCGTGCCCTTGTCGCGCGCCGACACATTGACGATGCCATTGGCGTCGATGTCGAACGTGACCTCGATCTGCGGCACGCCGCGCGGTGCCGGCGGTATGCCAACGAGATCGAACTGGCCGAGGATCTTGTTGTCGGCGGCCATTTCACGCTCGCCCTGGAAGACGCGGATCGTCACAGCCGACTGGCTGTCCTCGGCGGTCGAGAACACCTGACCCTTTTTGGTCGGGATCGTCGTGTTGCGGTCGATCAGGCGCGTGAACACACCGCCGAGGGTTTCGATACCCAGCGACAGCGGTGTCACGTCGAGCAGCAGCACGTCCTTGACGTCGCCCTGCAGGACGCCGCCCTGGATCGCAGCACCAAGCGCCACGACTTCATCGGGGTTGACGCCCTTGTGCGGCTCCTTGCCGAAGAAGTCTTTCACGACCTGCTGGACCTTCGGCATGCGGGTCATGCCGCCGACCAGAACGACCTCATCGATGTCGCCAGCCTTCAGGCCGGCATCCTTGAGGGCAGCCTTCATCGGTTCGATGGTCCGGCTGACGAGATCGTCGACCAGGTTTTCGAACTTGGCGCGGGTCAGCTTCATCGTCAGGTGCTTGGGACCGGATGCATCGGCCGTGATGAACGGCAGGTTGATTTCGGTCTGGGCAGAAGACGACAGTTCGATCTTGGCCTTTTCAGCCGCTTCCTTGAGCCGCTGCAGCGCCAGTTTGTCATTCTTCAGGTCGATACCCTGATCTTTCTTGAACTCGCCGGCCAGATACTGGACGAGCCGCATGTCGAAGTCGTCGCCGCCAAGGAACGTATCGCCGTTGGTCGACTTGACCTCGAAGACACCGTCACCGATTTCGAGGATCGAAACGTCGAACGTGCCGCCGCCAAGGTCATAGACGGCAATCGTCTTGCCTTCCTTCTTGTCGAGGCCGTAGGCGAGCGCCGCTGCGGTCGGCTCGTTGATGATGCGCAGGACTTCCAGACCGGCAATCTTGCCGGCGTCCTTGGTTGCCTGACGCTGGGCATCGTTGAAGTAGGCGGGAACCGTGATGACGGCCTTCTCGACCTTCTCGCCGAGATAGGCTTCCGCCGTTTCCTTCATCTTCTGCAGGACCATGGCCGAGATTTCGGCTGGCGAACGCTTTTCGCCACCCGCATCGACCCATGCATCGCCGTTCTTGCCTTCGACGATCGTGTAGGGAACCATGCCCTTGTCTTTTTCCACGGTCGGATCGCTGTAGCGACGGCCGATCAGGCGCTTGACTGCAAAGAGTGTATTTTCCGGGTTGGTCACGGCCTGGCGCTTGGCCGGCTGGCCGACGAGGCGTTCACCGTCGTCGGTGAAGGCGACCATCGACGGCGTCGTGCGCGCGCCCTCGGCATTTTCAATGACCCGTGCTTCCTTGCCGTCCATGACGGCGACGCACGAATTGGTGGTTCCAAGATCGATACCAATGACTTTTGCCATGTCTTACCCCTTTTTCGAGCCAACCGCCTGAACCCGTTGTGGCGTTCGCTCGGCGGCTTCTCTGGCTGGCATTTTGATTTATCGGAAAGCGGTGAAAGGCGAACCAGACACCATCCGTCTGGCGGCTATATAAGAACCGCCGTTTTTACCCGCAAGGCACATGGCCGTGGAAAAGTACGGCGCCATTGATCCGCGCCCGCTGCAAAAACGCGATCTGCATCACCGGATGTCAACCTTTCCGTGCTCTACTCGGTGGCGAGGCAGGGACATTCCGATGGCGACGGAGAATCTCAAGACATCGCGGTTGGCGCAGATCGTGCTTGGTCTGATCGGCGCCTATTTCGCCATCAGCATCGTGCTGTCGTTGCTTCTGCACGGCTCCATCCAGTTTTTCCTGCTGCCATCGATGTTTGACAGCGTGAACTTTCGCGGCCTCGGCAATACCGAACAGCGCAGCGGAATCGCCAACGGCGATGATGTTGCAGAACTCCGCCGCTTGTCCGACCGCCTCAAACGCCTGTCAGCGCCGCAATCGGCTGCGGTGCGGGTCGGCAATCTCGACATCGTTTTCTTCAAGGTGCCGCAGGTCGAAACCTACCTTGCCGATGTTCGATTGAGTTTCGGTGCAAATTGGCAAGGGGGCGCCGTCCTCGTGCCCGATGGCGGCGCACGGTTTGTGGTGGCGCCGGATCAGGCGGCCATCACCGCCGCCTTTGCTGTCGAAAGTGTCATCGCCTTTGATGTCGCCAATCTGCCGAACGGCATGCTGGCGGGTTTCAGGTCGGAAATGCTGGGTGCGCGTGACGCTGCAAGCCATGGCGATCTCGAGCGGGCCCTGAAAACCCAGAACGACCGCGACTTCTGCGACATGGTCCGCAGTTGGGCCTGGTTCCACCAGGTCCCGCTGTCGCGCACCCGGATCTGGCGTCTTGGTAAAGTTGACGCCATCGCCTTTGACCACCCCCGCCGTCTCGTCGCTGACGCAACATCGATGAGCGCAACCTCCCTGTGCAAGGAAGAGAGTTGAGGAGCCCCCGCCATGTCGTTCGGTAAAAACACGATCACCTCAAAACCCCGCGTGCATTCGACCGGCGGCAGCGCCGCTTCGATCCACGACCTTCGCGCCGCGGTACAGCCGCAGCAGGGTCCCGGCAACTTGCCGTGGATCGTTGCTGGCGCCCTGCTGTGTGTCGCGACTTTCGCAGCACCTTTTGCCTGGTCCTACATGTCGAGCGCCACGTCGCGCCTGCCCTATGACGCCGCCTACCTGCCGAAGGATCCGGTTCCCACCGCCCGCCGGCTTCCGGTCGATGAACGCCCCAAACTTGCCTTCACCGGACTTGGTCTTGATATCGGCATCACCTTTCCGGCCAATGCGACGGCCACCGGGTTTGATCCGATCGACACATGGCTGCATGACCGCTGCGTCAGGCCGCTTTCAAAGCGCGAAGAAGCTGCCTCGCGCAACGGACGCGTCGTGTCGCTTGAGGTCGAAAACGGGTCGAACTTCCTTGCCTGCTCGATGCAACATCAGGTGTCCCGCTTCTGCCAACCCGAATATCGCCAGCGCCTTGCCAAGCGCTTGCGCATCATGCTGCGCGCGCAGGAAATGCGCGCCATTGCGAAGGCGCAGATGAGAGCAAATCCGATCGGACAGCAGATGAGCGACATCTTTGCCGAAGTCAGCGCCGAAATGGATTTGCACGCGGCGGGTACAAAGAACGGGAAGCCGGTTCCCGGTCGCCGCATCACCTCCGGCGAAGCGGGAAGCTTCATCGGCGTCGGGCCGGGCCTTGGCAAAAAGCTCACCGAGTTTTCGCGGGTCGGCCTTCTGACCAGCGCCGATTTCGGTCTCGCAGGGGTTCCGAGCGCAGTTCATCCCTTCATGACTGCCCAGGAAATCCGGGTCTGCCCCAACGGCTGACCGGAACGATCAACGTCCGAGCAGGATATCCAGCACCGTTTTGCCATCCCGGTTGGTCGATGCTGTCGTCGCCGGATCGGGCGCATCGGGAAAACCTGCCCCATCGCCCTCGACCGGCTGGCCAAGCGCCATGTCCGGCAAGGAACTTCCGCCGGAGCCCGCAACTGAGCTGGGTTGGTAGCCCGGGAGAGCTGCGACCGGAACGCCGTCATGCGCCTTGACCATGAAGTCATGCCACGCCCGCGCCGGCAATGTGCCGCCGGTGACCTTCTTCATCGGCGCGCCGTCATCATTGCCGAACCAGACGCCGGTGGTCAGGTTGGCGGTGTAGCCGACGAACCAGGCATCGCGTGAATTCTGGCTGGTGCCGGTCTTGCCGGCAGCCGGATGGTTGAAGCGTGCAGCTTTCGCCGTGCCGTCGTCAACGACACGCGACATCATCGCATTCATCATGCCGGCGGTCTCGACGCCCATCACCCGGCGCGGTTCCGGCACGTTTTCGTAGAGTACCTTGCCGTCCAGTGTCGTGACGCGGGTGATGATATGGGCGTCCGAACGCCAGCCGCCGGTCGGAAACACCGTGTAGGCCGAGGTCAGTTCGAGAAGCGAGACTTCCGACGTGCCGAGCGACAGCGATGCATTGGCCGCCAGCGGCGACGAAATCCCCAACCGTTGCGCAAAGTCGACAACCGTCGCCGGACCCGTCTCGGTAATCAGCTGGGCTGCCACCGAATTCAACGAGCGCGCCAGCGCCTCCGACAGGGTGACCGGGCCGAAATACTTGCCATCATAGTTCTCCGGCCGCCATTTGCCGATGGTGATCGGCTTGTCGTTGCGGATCGTGTCCGGGGTCAGGCCGGCTTCAAGCGCGGCGGCATAGACAAATGGCTTGAAGGCCGAACCCGGCTGGCGCTTTGCGTCCGTTGCGCGGTCAAACTGCGAGCGTCCGTAGTCGACCCCGCCGATCATCGCCCTTACGGCGCCTGAACTGTCAATGGAAACCAAGGCCGCCTGGCTGACCGCAAGCTTTTCGCCATTGTTGGCGATGGCTTCCCGCAGTACGGTTTCGCCGGCCCGTTGCAGCGTCATGTCGATGGTGGTGTCGACGATCACGTCCTCGCCGATCACACCGATCAGCGACGGCAGCTTGTCCATCACCGCATCGGCGACATAGTGCTCGGACCCGGTCCAGAATGATGCGGCGCGGGTCATCGGACCCGACAGGGCGGCAGCCATTTCGGTATCGGAGACCATGCCCTGTTCACGCATCGCCGCCAGCACCACCTGCGCCCGTTCTTCCGCCGCCTTGGGATCGCGAGCCGGTGACAACCGCGACGGCGCTTTCAAAAGTCCGGCAAGAAGCGCAGCTTCCGGCAATGTGACATCGCGGGCCGGCTTGCCAAAGTACCGCTGGCTGGCGGCTTCCACGCCGGTGGCTCCCGAGCCGAAATAGACACGGTTCAGATACATTTCGAGGATTTGCGCCTTGGTGTAGTTGTGCTCGATCCAAAGTGCGATCAGCACCTCCTGCACCTTGCGCCCGACAGTCCGTTCCGCTGACAGAAACAGGTTCTTGGCCAGCTGTTGGGTGAGCGTGGAGCCGCCCTGCACCATCGAGCCGGCGGCCAGATTGGCAGCCATGGCGCGCGCAAGGCCTTTCGGGTCGATGCCGAAATGGGAAAAGAAACGCCGGTCCTCGATGGCAATCACTGCCTGAGGGATCCACGGGCTCATTTCATGCAGGCCCAGCGCTTCGCCGCCGGTGACGCCGCGATTGGCAATCAGCCGCCCGTCATTGGCGATGATTTTCACATTCGGCGGGCGATCCGGAACCGCCCAGGTGGACGCTGCCGGAAGCTGCGCACCATGGTAAGCGACAATCCCGGCAATGCCGATGCCGCCCCAGATGGCGAGAATGAAGGACCAATAGAAAAATCCACCAATCACGGATCGCCCTGTGCGCCCGCGTCGCGGTGACGATTCCGCCGCGCGGCGGGCGTTTGATTTCCCGGCATGGATTGTTTTTGCGGTCGCAGCGCGCTTGCCGGACTTCGATGGGTTGCGCGACCGGTTTGAAACCGGAGCCGCGCGATCGTCATCGGTGACGCCGAAATCAGCGAGACCGCGCTGCCCTTGAGCGTTCTCGAAACGCGGCTCGACCCGCTTTTTCTTCTTTTTCAGAAACATGAAGGGCCCGAAAAACCATCGACACACGATCACAAGACGTGGCGCATTGAACCGTAATTGCGGCGGTTTAAGGCAGGGTTAAGCGCCGGTGAAGCCGGCGCCCTGATTTTGAATGACCCGGGGCTCAGGCCCGCGCAAGCGCGTCCAGGATCCGCGCCCAGGATCGTTGGCCTTTGTGGAACGACGTCAGGTTGTACTTCTCGTTCGGCGAATGGATGCGGTCGGACGATTGCGCAAAGCCGACCAGAAGCGATTCCATGCCGAGCAGCGACTGGAAGTCACCGACGATCGGGATCGAGCCACCCATGCCGACGATCACCGCCGGGTTGGGCCATTCATCCGACAGCGCAGATTTTGCCGTCGTCAGAACAGACGAATCGTGCGGCAGATGGATTGCCGGCGATCCGCCATGCTCATGGAACTCCACCGTGCAATCGGCGGGGATACGGGCCCGCACGAAAGCGCGGAAGTTCTCGCGGATCGCCTTGGGGTCCTGCTGCCCGACGAGGCGGAACGACACCTTGACCGAGGCTTGCGCCGCGATCACCGTCTTGAAGCCGTCGCCGGTGTAGCCGCCGATGATGCCGTTGACCTCGGCGGTCGGCCGCGCCCAGGTGAGTTCGAGAACCGACCGGCCTTTTTCGCCCGAAGGATGCGCAAGGCCGACAGCGCCGAGGAATGCCGCGTCAGTCAGGCCGAGGCCCTTCCACGCTTCCAGCATCTGGCTGGGAGTTTCTTCGACGCCCTCATAGAAATGCGGGACCGTGACGCGACCATCGCCGTCGTGCAGAGCGGCAAGAATGTTCGCGAGAATATGGATCGGATTGGCCGCAGCCCCGCCATAATATCCCGAGTGCAGGTCGCGGCTCGCCGCCTTGACCGTGATTTCCTCGCCGACCAGTCCGCGCAGGCTGCCGGAGATCGCGGGCGTTGAAGGGTCCCACATGTTGGTGTCGCAGACCAGCGCGACGTCGGCCTTCAATTCCTTCGCATTGGCCAGCAGGAATGGCTTCAGCGAAGGCGAGCCGCTTTCCTCTTCGCCCTCGAACAGCACCGATACCCGGCACGGCAGGGCGCCGTGCACGGCGATATAGGATCGTGCCGCCTCGACGAAAGTCATCAACTGGCCCTTGTCATCAGAGGCGCCACGCGCCGCGATGACCCGCATGCCGTCTTCGTCTTTCAGCAACGGCGCAAACGGATCGTCATGCCAGAGGTTCAGCGGATCGACCGGCTGGACATCATAGTGACCATAGAAAAGGATGTGCGGCGTACCGGGTCCGGCCGCGTGGTTGTGGCCGACGACCATCGGGTGGCCGGGCGTATCGCGTACCGAGGCATCAAAGCCCAGCGTGGCCAGATCAGCGACAAGCCATTCTGCCGCCCGCCGGCAATCACCGGCATGGGCCGGGTCGGTCGAAATCGAAGGAATGCGCAAAAGATCAAACAGGCGCGATACGCTGGCATCGAGATTGGTGTCGATGGTTTGCAGGACGGGGTCGAGCGCGGGAACTGGTGTAGGGCCGGTCATGGCACTCCCTTTATGTGGGCAGTCTTCGCAATTGCGGTGATTGATGCGCGTCTGCCGGGCTCCTGTCAAAGCGCCATGCGAAGGATTTTGAATGGAAAAGACCGCCATGCGGAGGTCACGCATGGCGGTCTGAAAGGTATGATGGTGGCAGCCCGGAGAGGGGGATGGGGCTGCCACCAGTCCGGATCGGCGGGGGACGGGCCTTGGCCGGACCGCGGCATGTATTGGCCGCTTGAAATCAGAATACATGCCAATGGGGCGAAAAATGGGCAAAACGCACAGACTTGCCACCCTTCACCACCTCGTGATCCATCGATGGCGCCGATCTGTCGTTTGAATTATTACAGGCAGACGGCCAAAGTGTATTGGCAGCTCATGAAAGCCCTGCTTCACGGATTTGGAGACGGGTTCGGAAAATGACCGCCGCCGCCCGGCACGGTGTCGCCGAGACACTGAAACATGGCAAAATGCAATTGATTCGGGATCCCGAAAGGACCATGCGATGTGCGGCATAGCCGGCTATGTAACTCGGACGTTTACGCGGACACACGCCACAACCGATTGGTTTCACGCCGCCCGCACGGCTCTGTCCGATGCGCCGGCCAGTGCCGAAGGTGCGGCCGCCTTGGCCGCGGTCGTCGATACGCTGAAGGCCCGATTCGAAGATCTGATGTCGATCGCCTTCCTGCGCCAGGTTGCGCTTGATGCTGCTTTCGAGGCGGATGTTCGCGATTTCGGCGCTGCACTTGCCGCGCGTGAGGCGGAACTGACACGCCTTTCGGAAGCCGGGCGAACCGATCTTGATCCGCTGATCGAGGGCCTGCGTGATTTTGCCTGGCAGTTGAATGCCGAGGTCGCCGATCATGCGGTGCAGGCCCGCAGCCTTGTGGCTGCCGGTCACGCTGCCGATGCGGGCAACAGCCTCTCATTGGCGATTGCAACCGAGTATGTGCTGCGCGCCATCGACCGGCTGGAAGTGCGGGGCCGGGATTCGGCAGGGATCGCGATCCAGATCGCGGTGCCGTCGGCGAGCACCGGGGATATGGAAGCCGAACTTGCGCTGCGTGCTGCCAATGTTCACGCCGATCATCTGGCAGTTTATGTGACCGCTTTTGAAACCGGCATGCAGGTGTTGACCTTTGTCTACAAGACGGCAAACCTCGTCGGCAAACTGGGTGACAATGGCGCCGCGCTGCGCCGCGCCATCGCAGGCGATGACCTGCTCTGGTCGATTGCACCCGAAGCTGTGCGCGCGAGCATCCTCTCCCACACGCGCTGGGCGTCGCATGGCGTGATTTCCGTGGCGAACTGCCACCCGCACAATCCGTCGTTGCTCGAAGACCCTGTCGATGATCCGCTGGCATCGCTTGGTGCGATGTATGCGCTGAATGGCGATGTGGACAATCATCTCGAACTGCTCGCCGAGTTTGTCACGACGCGTCAGCGCCAGGTCGATCGCGCGATCACCACCGACGCCAAGATCATTCCGCTCGCCGACCGGCTTTCGGGCGATACCAACCCGGACCGTCTGGAGCGGTTCCGCTCGGCTATCCGGCGACTGGATGGGTCTGTCGCAATCGGGTGCATTGATCCCAACCGGCCGGGCGAAGTGTTCCTGGCGCAAAAGGGTTCCGGTCAGGGCCTTAATGCGGCCCGTCTCGCCGATGGCTGGATGTTTGCCTCGGAAGTTTACGGCCTTTGCAATGCGGCACGCAGTTCGGCCAACCTTGCCCGATCAGTCGCCGGCGGATCGGTGATCCATCTCGATGGTGCGGCACTTGAAGCCGATATGCGCACGGTCACCAACGGGACGTCGGCCAAGGTCGCTTTCGACCCGATCCAGATCTACGCCCGGGACATCTACCGCGCCGGTTTCGAGACGTTCCTTGAAAAGGAAATCCACGACGGCCCGGCCAGTGTCGCAAAGACCCTGCGCGGTCGCTATCGGCGCGAAGGTTCGAAGGTCGTGTTCGACAACCTGCCGAACGACATCTGGGGCCCGCTTCGCAAGGCCATGAAGCGCGGCCTGGCACGGGTCTATGTCATTGGACAGGGGACAGCTGGCGTTGCCGCCGTCGGGATCGCGCATCTCGTTGAAAAGGCGCTCATGCGCGATTCGCGCCTGAGAATCCCGGTCGAAGCGCACCGGTCATCGGAACTCTCGGCCGATATCGATGCCTATGACTTCGAACACGCGCTCGTCATCGCGGTTTCCCAGTCGGGCACGACGACCGATACCAACCGCGCCGTCGACTTGGCGCGCGAGCGTGGCGCCTTTGTCCATGCCATCGTCAACCGCCGGTCGTCCGATCTGGTCCGCAAGGCCGATTCGGCGCTGTTCACGTCCGACGGGCGCGACGTCGAAATGTCAGTTGCTTCCACCAAGGCGTTTTATTCGCAAATCACTGCCGGCAAGTTGACCGCGCTGTTTCTCGCAGAAGAACTCGGCGCGATGACCGATGTCGAACTCGCCTGGGAAATGGCAGAGCTTGAAAAGCTGCCGGAAAAGATTGCTGCAATCCTCGCCAATGAGGAGCCGATTGCGTCCTGCGCCCGTGATCTGGCGCCGATCTCGCGCTACTGGGCGGTCACAGGCTCAGGCGTCAATCACATCGCGGCGCTGGAAATCCGTATCAAATTGTCCGAGCTTTGCTACAAGTCGATCCCGGTGGACTACACCGAAGACAAGAAGCACATCGACCTGTCGACCGAGCCGTTGACGCTCGTCATCGCCAACGACCTGCCCGGTGATCTGGTCGGTGACGTCGTCAAGGAAGCGGCAATCTTCAAGGCGCACAACGGCCGGCCGGTGGTCTTTGCAACCGAAGGTCATGATGCGGCGGCGTTTGGCGATAATGCCGAACGGGTGATTGCGTTGCCGTCGATCGGTGCCGATCTCGCCTTTGTCCTGGCAACGGTTGCTGGCCACCTGTTCGGTTTCCATGCGGCGCGCGCCATCGATGTCGGTGCCGTCAAGCTGAAGGCGATCCTTGTCGGGCTCGATCTCATCGCAATGGATGCGCCGGAGTCTGATCGCCAGGCGACGCTCGCTTTGCTCGATGCATTCGTCGACGAAGGCACCGAAGGGGCGTTCGATTCCGGTCTCGGCGCGCGGCACCTCGCCAAGATTGCCCGGATCACCCGCGACTTGCGGCGGGCAGACGAAGGCGCGGCCCTGCGAGCGGTGGCGGCTGCAGCGATTGCCCCGGTGCGGTCGGCC
>JBGSWL010000024.1:0-8966 GCA_041752455.1 Roseitalea sp.
GTCGCGGCGGGCGCGGCACCCGGTGCGGCATCAACCGTCGCCGGGGTCTGCAGCGCCGGCGCAGGCGTCGTGTTGGCAGCATCGCGCAGACCGAACGGGTCGACAACGAAAATGCCGGTAGCGCCTGCAACGGCGGCTCCAAACAGCCATGTCACAAGGTTGGACTTCAACATGCTCTATAGCCCTCCGGCACAACGCTTGCGCGGACATTGCCTCAAACCCACGACTCGTGGCTGAGCGCCGCTTTCCTCGAAACATCTGTAGGGAATTTGAAGCACGTCGGCAAATGCCCGCAACAATGAAACACACACGTTCACATCACTTGACGCCCGCCGCGCATGCCGCCAAACGAGAGGGATGAACAGCATCTCGAACATCTGTGTCTATTGCGGCTCCTCGCCCGGGCAAGACCCCGCCCATGTCAACAATGCCTACGCTCTTGGCGAGGCCATCGGCAAGGCGGGCCTCGGCCTCGTCTATGGCGGCGGAACCAAAGGCTTGATGGGCGCCGTGGCGCAAGGGGCGCTCGACCGGGGCGCACGCGTCACCGGCATCATCCCGCGCTTTCTGATGAACAAGGAAGCCACCGAACAGGCGCTTGGCCGGCTCGATGAACTGCTGATCACAGAGGACATGCACGAGCGCAAGCATGCGATGTTCGAACGCGCGGACGCTTTCGTCACCCTGCCCGGCGGCATTGGCACGCTGGAAGAAGTGGTCGAAGTCATGACCTGGGGACAGCTCGGGCGCCATTCCAAGCCGATCGTGCTGGCCAATTTCGATGACTTCTGGGCACCGCTGATCACGCTGCTCGACCACATGCGCGATGCCGGGTTCATTCACACCGGGCATCGCGTGCGTCCGCTGGTCGTGGACCGGCCGGAGGCAATCATCCCTGCGATCATGGCCGCCGGTACGCAGGTCGATGCAGGCGACGCTGCAGTGATCGAAAAGCTTTAAAGGAGTGGGTTAGCGCCTCGCGCGATAAAGCGATGTCGTGTAGAGCGCCAGCCCGAGCCAGATGAAGCCGAAAGCAACCATCTGCCCGCGACCGAACGGTTCGCCAAACATGAACACCGCGATCAGGAAGATCATGGTCGGCGTCAGATACTGCAGGATGCCGATCGTCGTGTAGCGCAGAAGTTTCGCGCCTGATGCATAAAGGATCAATGGGATGGCCGTCACCGGCCCGGCGGCCAAAAGCAGTGCCATGTCGACAGGACCTGTCGGGCCGAAATGGCCGTCCCCCGAGATCACCATCCAGGCGATGATGCCAAGCGCAGGGATCGTCAGGATCAGCACTTCGAGCAGGAAACCCTGTTGCGGGCCGACCGGCAGGGTCTTGCGCAAATAGCCGTAAAACCCGAACGAAAACGCCAGCACCAGTGACACCCAGGGCAGACCGCCTGCCGTCTGGGTGAGGATGGCAACCGCGATCACGGCGCAGGCGATGGCCGCCTGTTGCAGGCGGTCGAAGCGCTCGCGCAGGAACACTGCACCGAGCAGAACATTGACCAGCGGGTTGATGTAGTAGCCGAGCGCCGCTTCGACCGTGCGTTCGGCGGAAATCGCCCAGACATAGACGCCCCAATTGATCGAGATGAGGCCGGCCGTCAGCGCTGCGCCTGCGAGCGTGCGCGGATTTTTGAGCGCGGCTTTCAAATCGTGCGTGCGCCCGAGCCACCAAAGGATGGCCCCGGCAACCGGCACCGACCAGACGACGCGGTGGGCAACCACTTCCCATGCTGGAATGTGGCCGACGGCCTTCATGTAGAAGGGCAGGAACCCCCACAGCAAGAACGCGCCAAGCGCGAAGGCAAAGCCGGCTGCCGGTTCACGAACCGGGGCAACAGACGGGACGGGCTGAGTGGGGAGCGGTGTTGACATGGCGCGAGCGATACACCCGGCAGCCAAGGCGCGAAACCCGAAACTTGCCGGCTCGGGCGCGCTGCGAACGAGACTGGCGTTTGGTTCTTTCCTCACTAATATCGCTTCGCTTGGCATGAAATTGCCGCTCCGCAATCTCGAACAAATATAACCTAAATGTATTTAACAAGTATCCTGCAATAGCGCTCAGCTCTAGATATATATTCTTCACGATACTGCCATTCAAGTGAATCTTTGGCGCGATTAATTTCTTCTGACAGGACGCCATGGGCTTTAGATGCTATCGCAGGGGGACAGCTACCCCTTTTTTTGATATGCCCAAATGCTAGCGCCAAATTGATTCTGACCCAATCCTGCCAGCAAGTGTCGATATTGAGATCGAATTCGTCGTCCCAACCAATCGCCCTTGCCGCAGCCTCTGGTGTCAAACGCACATACCGAGACCACTCCGCAAATATATCGGCACCCGTATCATTTCCATGAGGAGAAAATTCGTCTGCTAGCGACCAGTCGTATGGATCATCAAGTATATCACGAGCATTCGGTGCCATCTTCGACCAATCAACATCAAGGACTGACCACGGGTCAGCCTCAGCCTGCGTACGCCGTTTTCTGCGCTTATTCTCCAAGGCGCTATGTAGCTTCGTCTGCAAGTCGCCTCCTTCGCCCCATGAGCACTCCCGCATTTCAAGAAGCCATCTGAAGAAACCGTCCTTGTCAAAATCATCTTTGTTCGTGAGGCGCTCGAGGCCAAACCGGATCGCATCTGCGACATCATCAAATGCCCCAAGTAGAATTTCGGACGTCATATGTTGAAGATAAACTTGGCCAACCAGCGCCTCTGACTGTCGTCGAGAAATCCATAATACTCGAAGCGTCTTTCGTTTTCGCTCAAAACGACGTGTATCTTTTTCTGGCGGATCATATGGTATCGACCAATGTGCGCTTGTGGACTTGCCCGCGTAAAAGACCGTTAGTTCAATTTTTTCAACAGCTGTACCGAAGACTGGCTCTTCGGCTTCCAACAAGAGAGAAACCCAAAAGACAGGGCCTCCGCCATAAGAGTTGTGAGTTCGGCCCGAAAACAAGAGTTCCAAGTTCGTTCCTCAATCGGTTTTCACGTAGAGCATTTCGCTTCTTGTTTGTCGCAAACATGTTTAGATGTTGTATAAACCATTTTGGGTAGAAAGACAAAAGCCGAATAACTGCAGTTCGCACAACTTGCGGCTTTCGGTAAAATGGGCTCAAAGCGGTCTTTCAGCACCTCGAGATTTATGGGTGCTGGGCTTTGGCCTAAGCGTTCCAAAGACCCCTACTCCGCCGCCACGCTCAATCCCGCCGTGCCGCGGTTCTTCATCAGCTTGAAGGTGATGGAATCCATCAGCGCCTGGAACGAGGCGTCGATGATGTTGTCGGAAACGCCGACCGTCCACCAGCGCTTGCCGGTCACGTCGGTCGATTCGATAAGCACGCGGGTCACGGCCTCGGTACCGCCATTGAGGATGCGCACCTTGTAGTCGACGAGTTCGAGGTCTGCGATCTCGCGCTGGTACTTGCCGAGATCCTTGCGCAGCGCCCGGTCAAGCGCGTTGACCGGCCCTGCCCCTTCGGCAACCGACATGTGCTGGACGCCGTCGACGGTGATCTTGGCGACCGCTTCCGACTGGGTCACCAGCTTGCCGCGCGCATTGAACCGGCGCTCGACTGTGCAACGGAAACTGTCGACGCTGAAGAACACCGGCACCTCGCCGAGTGTCTGGCGGGCGAGCAGTTCAAAGCTCGCGTCAGCCCCTTCATAGGCATAACCTTCGGCTTCACGTTCCTTGACGACGGCGATCAGCGTGTCGAGGCGCGGATCGGCCTTTTCGACCGTGATGCCGCGGCGCGCCAGTTCGGCGATGAAATTGGCCTTGCCGCCCTGATCAGAGACCATCACCTTGCGCGTGTTGCCGACCGCTTGCGGCTCGACATGCTCATAGGTCTTCGGATCCTTGACGATCGCCGAGGCATGGATGCCGGCCTTGGTGGCAAAGGCCGATGCGCCGACATAGGGCGCCTGCGCATTCGGTGCGCGGTTGAGCAGTTCGTCGAACGAGCGACTGAGACGGGTCAGGCCCTTCAGCGCATCGTCCGTGATGCCGGTTTCAAATCGCGCCGACCAATGCGGCTTCAAGGCCAAGGTCGCGGCAATCGTGACGAGGTCAGCATTGCCGCAGCGCTCGCCGATGCCGTTCAGCGTGCCTTGCACGTGACGCACGCCGGCTTCGATGGCAGCCAGCGAGTTGGCGACTGCCTGGCCGGTATCGTTATGGGCGTGGATGCCGAGCCGGTCACCGGCGATGCCGGCAGCGATCACCTCGGATACGATGGCCGCGATCTCCTGCGGCTGGGTGCCGCCATTGGTATCGCAGAGCACGATCCAGCGGGCGCCGGCTTCCAGCGCTGCGGCAACACAGGCGAGCGCATAGGTCCGCCTTGCCTTGTAGCCGTCGAAAAAGTGCTCGCAGTCGACCAGCACCTGTTTTCCCGCGCCGGCCATGGCGGCAACGCTGTCGCGGATCGCCTCGAGGTTTTCCTCCAGCGTGCAGCCGAGCGCCACATCCACATGGTAGTCCCAGCTTTTTGCGACCAGACAAACCGAAGATGCCGCCGACTGCGCCAGCGCCGCAAGGCCCGGATCGTTGGAGGCCGAGACACCGGCGCGGCGCGTCATGCCGAAGGCGACGAACGATGCGCGCCGCGTGCGCGGCACAGCGAAAAACGCCGTGTCTGTCGGGTTGGCACCGGGATAGCCACCCTCGACGAAATCGAACCCGAAATCGTCCAGCATGGTCGCGACAGTGATCTTGTCTTCGACCGAAAAGTCGATGCCCGGCGTTTGCTGGCCGTCGCGCAATGTCGTGTCGAAAAGGTAGATGCGTTCGCGTTCTTGATGCGCCATGGCCCGATGCCGGTTCAGAAAACACCCGCGTAGTAGAGCACGCCAAGGGTTATCGCAATCACAACGGCGCCCTTGAGGACAAGGCCGTAGATCAGCCATTTCGGGATCTGCGTTGCGGCCTTCTGTTCAGGTGTCTGAGCCATGGGGTGTCCATTCCTGCGTATCATGATCGGGGTGCTGGAAGCTGCGAACGCCGCTGTTCCACTGCGCATCAACCGTCGACTGCTCAGCCGAGACCGGCGGCAGCGACGCAAGCCCAGCGGTGAAGGGCTGCGCATGATCCAGATTGACCTGAACTGCGGGCGCGGCCCGCTCAGGTTCGTCCAGCGAACCGATCGAGACCTCGACGCATCCCTCGTGCTCATAGGTCAGCGGCGTGCCGCAACGGGCGCAAAAGCCGCGCCAGTTGGTAGCCGACGAGTGAAAGATGGCACGGTTCTCCCGCGTCCATTCAATGCCATTGGCGGTGACCAGCGGACCGAAAAATCCGCCGAACGCTTTCTGGCACATCCGGCAGTGGCAGATCGAAGCGCGGCCGAGGCTTGCGATCCGGTAGCGCACAGCGCCGCATTGGCACCCGCCTGAAAGGGTTGTCATTGTCTCACCTGCAAGGGCCAATCGGTCGTGTCATCGTCCGGATGCTGGAAGGATTGCAGCTTTGCCAGAAACGGCGCATCGCCGACATCGTCCATGGTGACGCGGCGCGGCAGGTCGGGCACGCCATCGCACCAGGGCCGCTTGCCTTCAATGCCATAGGCGATGGTCGGGGCCACCGCATCTGGATTGTCGAAAGCGATGACGCAGAGCGCCAGGCCATCGGGTGCATCATAGGCGAGCGGCGTGCCGCAGGCGGCGCAAAAGCCGCGCCTGGCGGCATCGGACGACTGGAACCAGGACGGCGCGCCACGCGTCCATTCGACCGAGTTCTCGCCGGGGCCGACAAGCGCCAGAAACGGCGCGGACGAGGCCTTCTGGCACATGCGGCAATGGCAGACGGACGACATTCCCGGATCGCCGGTGACACGAAACCGCACCGCGCCGCACTGGCATCCGCCGGAGAGGGTTTGGGGGGTCAAGGGATGTCTCCGTTTTGCGCGCAGCCCTTCCTTCTCCCCTTGTGGGAGAAGGTGTCTTCGAGGTTCCGTGAACCGAAGAAGACGGATGAGGGGCGATCACCGCCAGGGCTCAAGTGATGCGTCATTGCAATATGCCAGAATGGTTGCACAAACCGGATCGAGATCCTTCATGATGTCATCGTTCCAAAAGCGCAGCACACGAAACCCGTGCGCCTTCAGGCGTGCTGTCCGAAAAACATCGTCTTCGCTGTCGGCATGCTGCGAGCCGTCTACTTCCACAATCAGCCCGGCTTCCATGCAGACAAAATCGACAATATAGCCCGCCAAAGGAACCTGCCGTCGAAACTTGAAATTGCCAAGCCTACGGTTGCGCAGAGCGCCCCAGAGTCGCTGTTCGGGCTCGGTCGGCTTTCTCCGCATTGATTTGGCAAATGGGCGCAAACTTTCGGGTGGAACGGTCATTGATCTCACGCCGTTTGAAATCCGGTCCTTGTGGGAACCCCTCATCCGTCTTCATCGGTTCACGGAACCTCGAAGACACCTTCTCCCACAAGGGGAGAAGGAAGGGCGCCCTCACCGCTTCACTTCCCATGTCGTCACCCGCTCGCCGGTTTCCGGGTCCTTGCCGTCCTTAAGCTGGATGCCTTGGGCGAGGAGTTCGTCGCGGATGCGGTCGGCCAAATTGGCCGTCATTCCGGACGCGAAGCGGTCCGGAATCCAGCTTCACCAGTGTGCAGAATGACCCGCAAAAGTCGGCCACCCTTTTCTTCGCTATCCCGACTCTGGGTTCCGGGTTCCGCTGCGCGGCCCCGGAATGACGGAGGTTGGAGCTTTACCACTTCTCTTCCCAGGTCGTCACCCGTTCGCCGGTTTGCGGGTCCTTGCCGTCCATCAGCTGGATGCCTTGGGCGAGCAGTTCGTCGCGGATGCGGTCGGCTTCGGCCCAGTTTTTGGAGGCGATGAAGGCAAGGCGTTGCTCTACAAAGGTCTTAATCTCTGATTCAGATGGGTAGTCTTTTACAACATATCCAAACAGATTCGAAGAGTTTCCATCGTAGTCGAGACCCAAGAACTTCAATGAAGCGCGCAGACGGGCCGCCGCTACAACGCCTCCTTCATCTCCACCATGCGCAACAGCGTTTCGTTGGGAATACAAGACCGGCAATACGGCGGAGAAATTCAGATCGTCAGCAAGAGCTGAAACAATGGCGGCGTCCACGATGCTTCCATCAACGCCCCTAGACGCAGAGTGCAGGTCGTAGAGCTTCTGGGCTGCCTCCTCCAATCGTCTCACGCTGAAATCGATCGGTTCGCGGTAGTGCGTCATCAGCATGGCGAGGCGCAGCACCTCGCCCGGCCATTTGCGGCCGCCGAACTTTTCGGTTTCCAGAAGATCCTGGATCGTCACGAAATTGCCTTCGGACTTGCTCATCTTGCGGCCTTCCACCTGCAGGAAGCCGTTGTGCATCCAGACATTCGCCATCCGCTCCGTGCCATGGGCGCAGCAGGACTGGGCGATCTCGTTCTCGTGGTGCGGGAAGATCAGGTCCAGCCCGCCGCCATGGATGTCGAAGGTCTTGCCGAGGAAAGCCTCGCTCATCACCGAGCACTCGATGTGCCAGCCGGGACGGCCGAAGATCGCCGTGCCGTCGAACACCGCGTCCCAACCGGGTTCGCTGGCGTTGCTCTCCTTCCACAGCACGAAATCAGCCGGGTTCTTCTTGTGGTCCTTGACCTCGATGCGCGCGCCGGCCTGCTGCTCGTCCAGCCTGCGCTTCGACAGCGCGCCATAGTCCGGCATGGAGGCGACGTCAAACAGCACCTCCCTGCCCTCGCCGCCGGTCGCCACATAGGCGTGGCCCTTGGCGATCAGTTGCCGGATCATCGCCACCATGCCGGCAATGTGCTCGGTCGCACGCGGCTCATGCGTCGGCGGCAGGCAGCCGAGCGCTGCTGCGTCAGCGCGGAACCGGTCGGCGGTTTTTTCGGTGACGGCACGGATCGCCGCGTTCAGGTCCATGGTGCCTGCGGCAATCGCGGCGCCGTGGTCGCGCAGCGCGCGCGCATTGATTTTGTCGTCGACGTCGGTGATGTTGCGGACATAGGTGATACGTGAACCGTCTGCAGCCGAACCCTTGCCGGGATACAAGTGCTTCAGCAAGCGATAGAGCACGTCGAAGACGATCACCGGGCGTGCATTGCCGATATGGGCGAAGTCATAGACTGTCGGCCCACAGACATACATTCGCACATTGTCCGGATCGATCGGCGCGAACACCTCTTTCTCGCGGGTAAGCGTGTTGGTGAGGCGCAGCGGCGTTGCGGTCGAAATTTCATCTGGCATCGGTCTTGTCCCGTTCGTCGTGACGGCACGCTGGCTGTACTACCCCATGCGTTGTCAAGCACGACTGAAATGCGAGGATGGCGTTTATGGAGCATAACGCCGGGCGACTTTTACCCACAAATTTGCAAAATTTTTTACCAACCTCCGCTTATGGCCTGTTCAAGATATGTTTCTCCGGTTTACTAAGAAATTATCTGCGTAATGCAGAGCCGGGTATCTCGCGGCGGAGTTTGCGCCCCATCTTCCGCTGCGTTCAGCCATTTGCCGTTCACGGACCAGGAAGGGCAAATGGCAGATACCTGGCCTCCGTTTCCGGTGCCCCGTCACCTGCCTACGATCAGGATGAGAGCATTTATCTAAAGTTCTATGATTAAACAAGAAAAACATATATAAACATCCACACAGACCCTGCACAGCTACGGCAAATCAAACACTTACGCCGCCGATCTGCACGGATTCTGCACAGTGGAGGATGGCGATGGCGTTTATCACCGATAAAGAGGAACTCAAACCCGGTTTGATCATCTTCCGGCGAGGCGATGTGGCGCACAGCAATTTCTATTGTCGCATCAAGCTCCCGAAGGCCGACCGCTATAAGACCATTGCGCTAGGCACTACCGACCTACGCGCGGCGCGCGAGCTTGCCGTCGATAAAGACGCTGAAATCCGCGTTTTGCTCAAGCATGACCATCCCGTATTCAATCGCTCGTTTCGGAAA
>JBGSWL010000025.1:0-3020 GCA_041752455.1 Roseitalea sp.
CAAGCGCTGGACGCTCGCCGACCATGGCGCCGTGATCGCCGCCTCGCCCGGCCTTGCGGCCATGGTGCGCCATCATGCGACGGTCTACCGCGATCTGGCAGACCCGGCTGGCCTGCTGCGCAATCCGCCCGACGAAACTGCGACCTCGCGCTTCTGGGCCTATGTCGGCAGCGCCGATGGCAAAATCGGCGCCGATGACGCCCGCGCCTACAGCGACCTGATGCGGGTCAGCCAGGACATGGTGATCGAGGAAGTGCTCGACGCCTGCCCGCTTGGTGATCGCAAGTCCGTCCTCGATGTCGGCGGCGGCGATGGCGCCTTCATCGAAGCCGTTGGCAAGCGCTATGGCCATCTCGACCTTGGCGTTTTCGATCTGCCGGCAGTTGCCGCCCGTGCCGCCGAGCGCCTCGCCGCAAGTCCGCTTGCACCGCGCCTGACCGTGCATGGCGGCTCGTTCTTTGCCGACGAAATCCCCGCCCATGCCGACTGCTACACGCTCATCCGGGTCCTCTACGACCATGGTGACGAGGCAGCGCTCGCCATCCTCAAGTCCATCCACAAGGCGATGGCACCCGGTGATCTCCTCGTCATCGGCGAGCCGATGGATGGCGACAGCCGCGGAGCCGGGCTCGCCGCTGCCTATTTCACCTTGTACCTCGCCGCCATGCGCTCCGGGCGCTGCCGGTCACCGCAGGACCACTATGCCCTGCTTCGCGCTGCCGGCTTTAACCGCATGAGCACTGTCCCGACCGCCCTGCCGGTCATTTCAGGCGTCGTCACCGCAATCCGCTGACAACGTCGATTGACGGCAAAAGTGTAAAAAGAATTTGACACTTTATATTGTCCATTTAATATGACGCTTGGAGGCAGAGTCTGCACACGGAATGTGCAGGCCAGTCAAAATGGATGCAGAAGCCGTCGTACTGGAAAAACCGCACATGCTGGCGCTGCGCGCGGTCGAATTGACCGAGCCGGTGGAAGGCGACGTCGTCGTCGACGTCCTGTGGAGCGGAATTTCGACAGGCACGGAAAAGCTGCTCTGGAACGGCCAGATGCCATCCTTCCCCGGCATGGGTTACCCGCTGATCCCCGGATATGAAGCCGTCGGCCGCGTCAGCGCCATCGTCGGCGACAGCGCGCTGTCGCCGGGCGAACTGGTCTTCGTGCCGGGCGCCAAATGCCATGCGCAGATCAAGTCGCTGTTCGGCGCATCGGCCTCACGGCTGGTCGTTGCCGGCAAACGGGTCTACCCGGTCTCCGACGCCCTCGGGCGCGATGCAACGCTTCTGGCCCTTGCAGCCACCGCCTACCACGCCGTTGCCATGTCGGAGCACCGCGTCCCGGATTTGATCATCGGCCATGGCGTTCTGGGTCGGCTGATCGCCCGCATCGCCATTGCCGTTGGCGGCGATACGCCGACTGTCTGGGAAAACAATCCGCAGCGCTTCAGCGGTGCCGATGGCTACAATGTGACCAGCGGTTTTGATGATGCCCGCCGCGACTACCGCCAGATTGTCGATGCCAGCGGCGATTCCGGCATCCTCGATACGGCGGTCGCGCACATGGCGCCGGGCGGCGAGATCATCCTCGCCGGTTTCTACTCCAAGCCCCTGTCATTCATCTTCGCCCCGGCCTTCATGCGCCAGGCTGCAATCCGCATTTCCGCCGAGTTCGATCCCTCCGACGTGCAAGCCGTTCTCTCGCTCGTCGAAGACGGCAGCCTTTCGCTGTCGGGCCTCGTCTCGCATTCAGCAAGCTTTACCGACGCCGCAGCCGCTTACGAGACCGCCTTCGGCGATCCGGCTTGTACCAAGATGATTATTGAATGGGGGCGCAAGCCATGACCGAAGACCTCAGCCGCAATACTGCAGCCGAAGCCAGCGACTATGATGCACGTCTGCGTGAGGAAGCCGATCAGGACCTTGACCCGGTGATGACCGGCCCTGTGACCAAGCAGACCCAGATCATCGCGATCTACGGCAAGGGCGGCATCGGCAAGTCGTTCACGCTCGCCAACCTCTCCTACATGATGGCCCGGATGGGCAAGAAGGTCCTGCTGATCGGCTGCGATCCGAAGTCCGACACCACATCCCTGCTGTTTGGCGGCAAGGCCTGCCCGACCATTATCGAGACCTCCTCGAAGAAGAAGGCCGCAGGCGAGGAAGTTGCCATCGGCGACGTCTGCTTCAAACGCGACGGCGTCTACGCCATGGAACTGGGCGGCCCGGAAGTCGGTCGCGGTTGCGGCGGACGCGGCATCATCCACGGCTTTGAGACGCTCGAAAAGCTCGGCTTCCACGAATGGGACTTCGACTTCGTGCTGCTCGACTTCCTTGGCGACGTGGTCTGCGGCGGCTTCGGCCTGCCGATCGCCCGCGACATGTGCCAGAAGGTCGTCATCGTCGGCTCAAACGACCTGCAGTCGCTGTACGTCGCCAACAACGTCTGCTCGGCGGTGGAGTATTTCCGCAAGCTTGGCGGCAATGTCGGTGTCGCCGGGATCGTCATCAACAAGGATGACGGCAGCGGCGAAGCCGCCGCTTTTGCCGAGGCCGCAGGAATTCCGGTTCTCGCCGCCATCCCGCAGGATGACGACATCCGCAAGAAGAGCGCCAACTACCAGATCATCGGCCACCCCGACAACCGCTGGGGTCCGCTGTTTGGCCAGCTTGCCGAAAACCTTGCTGCTGCACCGCCGACACGTCCCAAGCCCATGACACCGGACGACCTTCTCGGCCTGTTCGACACGGAGCATTCCGGAAGCGACTTCGTGCTGGTTCCGGCCACCGCAGAAGACATGTGCGGCGCCACCAAGATCACCCGCCCCACCCTCGAAGTCGTCTACGACCAGGTCTGATCGCAATGGGTAGTGTCACAGTCATCCGCGATCCGCATGTGCAGAAGAACGAGCCGGCTGCCGCCGAACCGTCAACTGCCGTTGCCGCCGCTGCCGCCGCGATTGACGGTGCCGGCTGCCATGCCGGCGCCGAAAAGATGATCGCCAGCGCCCGCGCCAGCGG
>JBGSWL010000026.1:0-14008 GCA_041752455.1 Roseitalea sp.
GGCAGGCTCGCTCCTCGTGGTGACCATCGGCGGCATCGTTGAGATCGCCCCGCTGTTTTACCTCGAGAACACGATCGAGAAGGTGGAGGGGATGCGTCCCTATTCACCGCTCGAACTCGCCGGCCGCAACATCTACATCCGTGAAGGCTGCTACCTCTGCCACTCACAGATGATCCGTCCGTTCCGCGACGAAGTGGAGCGCTACGGCCACTACAGCCTCGCGGCCGAAAGCATGTATGACCATCCGTTCCAGTGGGGCTCCAAGCGCACCGGACCGGATCTGGCCCGTGTCGGCGGACGCTACTCGAACGATTGGCAAGTCCAACATCTGATCGACCCGCAATCGGTGGTTCCGGAATCGATCATGCCGAGCTTCGGGTTCCTCGCCACCACTGATCTCGTCACCAGCGAAGTCACGGCCCACCTGGTCGCCAACCAGCGCGTCGGCGTTCCATACTCGGAAGACATGCTCGCAAACGCCGAAGCTGACCTTCTGGCACAAGCCGATCCCGATGCCGATTGGTCAGGGATCGAAGCGCGGTATCCGAAGGCGGTCTTGGGCGATTTCGACGGCAATCCGGCTCGCCTGACCGAGATGGACGCTCTGGTTGCCTATCTCCAGATGCTCGGAACCCTGGTCGACTTCACAGTCTACCAGCCGCAAGAAAACTACCGGTAAGGGGGCGCGACATGGAATCGACGTATCAGACGCTGCGAACATTCGCCGACAGTTGGGGACTTTTGTACATGTTCCTCATCTTCGCTGCCGTTGTGTTTTTCGCTCTTCGGCCCGGCGCCCAGAAACAGATGGACGATGCGGCCAGCATCCCGTTCAAGGAGGATTGAAAATGGTCGAACGCAAAGACATCGATGACGTCTCCGGCGTCGAGACCACCGGTCACGACTGGGATGGCATCAAGGAACTGAACAACCCGTTGCCGCGCTGGTGGCTGTGGACCTTCTACGCCTGCATCGTATGGGCCATGGCCTATACGGTGTTCTACCCGGCCTGGCCCGGCATCACCGGCGCAACCGCCGGCGTGCTCGGCTGGTCGTCACGAGCTGACCTGACGGCCGAAATGGCCGCAGCCAAAGAAGCCCAGTCGGTCTGGCTGAACCAGCTGGAGACCGCCGACGTCGAAACCATCGCGGCCAATCCGGAACTGGTGCAGTTTGCCGTTGCAGGTGGCGCCTCCAACTTCAAGGTCTACTGCATCCAGTGCCACGGCTCGGGCGCAGCAGGCGGCGGCGGTTATCCCAACCTCAACGACGATGACTGGCTCTGGGGCGGCAAGCTGACCGACATCGAAACGACGCTGCTGCATGGCATCCGCCATGAACCGGACCCGGATACCCGGCTGTCGGCAATGCCGCGCTACGGCGCCGATGAACTTCTGACCAAGGAAGAAATCACCGACGTTGCCTGGTTCGTTCGCAAGCTCTCGAACCAGGATACCGACGTGGCTTCGGCTGACCGCGGCTCGGTGATTTTCGCGGAACAATGCGCAGCCTGCCACGGCGAAGTTGGCGAAGGACTGGCAGAATTCGGTGCGCCTGCCCTCAACGATGCGATCTGGCTCTATGGCGGTGCCCACGAACAGATCGTCGCGCAAATCAACCTGCCGAAGCAGGGTGTGATGCCGGCATGGGGCGACCGCCTCGGTGCCACTACTGTCAAGCAGCTGGCCGTCTACGTCCACCAGCTCGGCGGCGGCCAATAAGCCGGACCTGCACGCATACAAAACCAAAGCGGCGCCCACGGGCGCCGTTTTCGTGTGTGGGCAAGGCACCCAAAACCAGCGCCTGACAGATTGACGCATGGGGCGCCCAGCCTTGCCGCTTTGATGCAGGTCAACGCATACTGCCCTGCGTATGGCTATCTGACATTCACCTGTTGTCAGCCCATCGCCGGAGCCACCTCGCATGCTCGATCAGCCGATCATCGAAAAACTTGACGCGCAGCCCGTCAACGCTGGCGCCAAGAAGGCGGCTGAACCGCTTTATGCCGCCCGCAAGAAAATCCACCCCAAGCGTGCGGAAGGCTTCTACCGCCGCCTGAAGTGGATCATCATGCTGGTGACGCTCGGCATCTACTACATCACGCCGTGGCTGCGTTGGGACCGGGGCGAATTTGCGCCTGACCAGGCGGTGCTGATCGACTTTCCGAACCGCCGCTTCTATTTCTTCTTCATCGAGATCTGGCCGCAGGAGTTCATCTTCGTTGCCGGACTGCTCGTCATGGCCGGTGTCGGCCTGTTCCTCGTCACGTCCGTGGTCGGGCGCGCCTGGTGTGGTTACACCTGCCCGCAAACCGTCTGGACCGACCTGTTTCTCGTCGTCGAGCGCTACTTCGAAGGGGATCGTAACGCCCGCATCCGCATGGACAAGGAGCCGTGGACGGTTTCCAAAATCCGCAAGAAGGTGATGAAGCACGCCGTCTGGCTGGCCATCGCGGTTGCCACCGGCGGCGCGTGGATCTTCTACTTTGCCGATGCGCCGACGCTCGCATACAACTTCGCCACCGGTCAGGCGCCATTCGTCGCCTATGCGACCGTGGCCGTGCTGACCGCCACGACCTATGTTTTCGGCGCGATCATGCGCGAACAGGTCTGCATCTACATGTGCCCGTGGCCGCGCATCCAGGCGGCGATGCTCGACGAGAATTCGCTTGTCGTCACCTACAACGACTGGCGCGGCGAACCGCGCTCGCACGGCCAGAAACGTGCCGAGGCAGCGGGGGTATCGGTTGGTGATTGTGTCGACTGCAACGCCTGCGTGGCTGTCTGCCCGACCGGCATCGACATTCGTGACGGCCAGCAGCTCGAATGCATCACCTGCGCCCTGTGCATCGATGCCTGCGACGCAGTGATGGACAAGATCGGCCGCGACAAGGGATTGATCTCCTACGCGACGCTGTCGGACTACAATCACAACATGCGCGTCGTCAAAGACCCGGCCACTGGCGGTATCGACCCGGCACGCGCACGCGGCGCCGACGGCAAGTTCATACCGGCCATCCGCGGCTTTTCGTTCAAGGAAATGTTCCGCCTGCGCACGATCATCTACTTTGCGGCCTGGTCTGCCATCGGCATCGGCATTGTCTTTGCGCTCCTGTCGCGTGACCGGCTCGAGGTCAATGTGCAGCACGACCGCAACCCGGTTTTCGTCACTCTGTCTGATGGCTCGATCCGCAATGGCTTTACGGTCAAGATCCTCAACATGATCCCGGAACCGCGCGACATCTATCTGACTCTCGACGGCCTGCCCGGTGCTGCGATGACCATCAACGGCATCAACGACACCGGTCTGACCACGGTTCGCGTGCCGGTCGAGCCGGACAAGCTGCGAGCGCTCCGCGTGTTCGTCAGCCAGGATCCGGCCAACGTGACCCCGGGGGCAACCACCTTCCGCTTCCTCGTCGAGGACCGGGAATCCTTTGAAACCGACGCCTATGACGCGATCTTTGAGGCACCGCAGAAATGAACCTGATCCAGCGAATCTTCTGGCCGCAAAAGTTCACCGGATGGCACATGGCCGGAGCGTTGCTTGGCTTCTTCGGCACCATCATCACGGTCAACATGATCATGGCCTACTTTGCCACGAGCACGTGGACCGGACTGGTCGTCAAAAACTCCTATGTCGCCAGCCAGAATTTCAACACGGAAACGGCTGCCCTCAAGGCCCAGCAGGCCATGGGCTGGGACGCCGCTTCCGAATATCGCGACGGCACGTTCGGCATCACCTTGACCGGTCGCGACCAGGCACCGCTCGGTGGCGCCATCGTCACTGCCAAGGTTGGTCGCCCGGCCTATGAAAGCGACGACCGGACCGTCCAACTGCTTGAAACAGCGCCCGGTCAATATGAGGCACCGACCGACCTCGGACCCGGCATCTGGACCGCCGCTCTGACCGTGACCGGGCAGGCCGGTGAATTGTGGACCCGCATTCTTCGCTTCGAGGTGAAATAAGACCATGACCTGTTGCGGTGGGACCATCGCCTCCGATTGCGCAACCGGTTCAGCCGAGCGCGCCGGATTTGCGCAAGTCGAAGAATACCTGCATGCCGGCAAGGAGCGCGAGGACGGCACCGTCCAGTACGTTTTTTCCGTGCCTGACATTCATTGCGGCGCTTGCATCGCCTCGATCGAACGGGCGCTGAGCCCGGTGCCAGGCATCGCATATGCCCGCGTCAACCTGTCGATGCGGCGCGTGACGGTGCATCTCGATCCGGCACGGACTGGCCCTGTCGACGTGGCAAACCTTCTGAAATCCTTGGGCTTTCCGGCGCATCCCGTCGATATCGGCGATCTCGATGATCTGGAAGCCAAGCGCAAGGATGGCCATCTGCTGCGCGCGCTCGGCGTTGCCGGTTTTGCCTCGTCCAACATCATGCTGTTGTCGGTCTCGGTCTGGTCAGGCGCCGAAGGCGCCACGCGTGACCTTTTCCATCTGGTTTCGGCGCTGATCGCCATTCCTGCCGTGCTTTATGCCGGCCAGGTGTTCTTCCGCTCCGCCTGGAGCGCGCTGCGCGCAGGCCGCGTCAACATGGATGTGCCGATCTCGCTGGCAATTTCACTTGCGACCGGCATGAGCCTGTTCGAGGCCATGACCGGCGGCGAGGAAGCCTATTTCGAAGCCTCCACCATGCTGCTGTTTTTCCTTTTGATCGGGCGCTACCTCGACCAGCGCATGCGCGAACGCGCCCGCACTGCGGTCATCGAACTGAGCCGGCTCTCCGTCAAGGGTGCCCATGTGCTCGGCGAAGATGGCAAACCGGTCTACCGGCCGCTCGACGAAATCGAAAAGGGTATGACGATCCGCGTCTTCCCCGGCGACCGGGTTCCGGTCGACGCAACCGTGCGCACCGGCTCCAGCGATGTCGACCGCTCGCTCGTTTCAGGCGAATCCATGCCGGTTTCGGCCCGGCCCGGTCTGGCGCTGGAAGCCGGTTCGATGAACCTGACCGGCGTCCTCGACTTGGACGTCGTCAACACCGCCGATAAGTCGTTTCTGGCTGAAGTGCGCCAAATGATGGAAGCGGCGGAAAATGGCCGCGGCGCCTATGTACGCGTCGCCGACCGCATGGCGCGGCTCTATGCGCCATTCGTGCACACCATGTCCGCGCTCGCTTTCGTCACATGGATGATGATTACCGGCGACTGGCATACCTCGCTCTACATCTCGATCGCGCTGCTGATCATCACCTGCCCCTGCGCGCTTGGCCTTGCCGTGCCTGCCGTCCATGTGATCGGCGCCGCGCGTCTTTTCGAAAACGGCATCCTTATGAAGGATGGCGGCGCGCTGGAACGGCTTGCCGAGGCTGACACGGTCGTCTTCGACAAGACCGGCACGCTGACGACTGGGCAGGCCCATGTGGCCAGTTCGCAGATCGAACGCCCGGCCGACATCCGCATCGCCCGCGCGCTCGCCGCTGCCTCGGCCCACCCGGCTGCCAAGGCCCTTGCCCGCTATCTCGACACCGGCACCACTGCACGCGGAGAGGGAATCACCGAAACACCGGGTTGCGGCGTCGAAGGCCTGTTCGAAGAAGGCCGCCGTGCCCGCCTTGGCCGTCTGTCCTGGGTGTCCGAGATTGCCGCCGCCGGTTCGCCTGCAACTGAGGCGTCCGGCCTCGCCTTCTGCGTGGAAGGCGAGACACCGCGCCTTGTCCAGCTAGGCGAAGACCTGCGCGAAGGTGCAGCACAAACGGTCGCCGCCCTGCAAGCCTCGGGCCGCCCGGTGGAAATCCTGTCGGGCGATGCCACGCAGAATGTTGCCGCCATGGCGCGCGAACTGTCCGTCGGCACATGGAATGCCGCGCGCACCCCGGCGGGCAAGATCGCCCGCGTCGAGGAACTGCGTGCTGCCGGCGCCCATGTGCTGGTGGTCGGCGACGGCATCAATGACGCCCCTGCTTTGGCAGCCGGTCATGTCTCCATGGCGCCGTCGTCGGGCTCCGATGTCGGTCGAATGGCCGCCGATTTCGTCTTCACCCGCGACAGCCTGTCATCGGTGATGACGGCGATCCAAATTGCCGAGCGCGCCCGCACGCTGGTGCGCCAGAACTTTGCGCTGGCGCTTCTCTATAATGTGATCGCCATTCCGATCGCCTTTGCCGGCTATGTCACACCGCTGGTCGCCGCGATCGCGATGTCGGCGTCGTCCATCGTTGTGGTCGCCAATTCGATGCGCATGACGCTGCGCGTCAAGGACGCCCCTTCCCGTCCTGTCGCAAAAGGCGCAGGCTCGCCTCGGTCGATCACGACCAAACTGGAGCCCGCCGAATAATGACCCTCCTCACGATCCTGATCCCCGTTGCGCTTGGCCTCGGCCTTCTCGGCCTTGTCGGCTTCCTGTGGAGCCTGTCATCAGGCCAATACGAGGATCTCGACGGCGCCGCCGAACGCATTCTGGAAGATGATTGAGCAATTCCAGCGAAAGTGGGTACCGGTTTCGCGTCCGGAATTGCGACTACAGAAACGACAATCCCCTGTCGTAGGCCACGCTTGACCGCATGCAGGCGTGAGCCTAGCGTCCAAGGCTTAGCGCTATTTCGCCCGATTGGAGCTGTTCCTCATGCTGAATCCCCCGGCCCACCGGCCAAATGATCTTGAAGCCTTCTGGATGCCGTTCACGGCCAATCGCCAGTTCAAGCGCTCGCCGCGCATGATCGTCGGCGCCGATGGCATGTACTATTACACCGACGACGGCCGCAAAGTGCTCGACGGGATCGCTGGTCTTTGGTGCGTCAATGCCGGTCACAACCGACCGAAGATCGTCGAGGCGATCCAGAAGCAGGCGGGCGAACTGGACTACGCACCGGCGTTCCAGATGGGCCACCCCAAGGCGTTCGAACTGGCCTCGCGCCTTACCAACATGACGCCGGCCGGGCTCGACCATGTGTTCTTCACCAACTCCGGCTCGGAGTCGGTGGAAACCGCACTCAAGATCGCATTGGCCTACCACCGTGTGCGCGGCGAAGGCGGCCGCTTCCGTCTCATCGGTCGCGAGCGAGGCTATCATGGCGTCAATTTCGGCGGCATTTCGGTTGGCGGCATCGTCTCGAACCGCAAGATGTTCGGCACGCTCCTGACCGGCGTCGACCACATGCGCCATACCCATGACCTGACCCGCAACGCCTATTCGCGCGGCGAGCCTGAGCATGGCGTGGAACTGGCCGATGACCTCCTGCGCATTGCGCAGCTGCATGATCCGTCGACGATTGCCGCGGTCATCGTCGAGCCGGTCGCCGGATCGACCGGTGTGTTGCCGCCGCCGCAGGGTTATCTCAAGCGTCTGCGCGAAATCTGCGATGCTCACGGCATCCTCCTGATTTTCGACGAAGTCATCACTGGTTTCGGCCGTCTCGGTGCGCCGTTTGCCGCCGAATATTTCGATGTCATCCCCGACCTGATGATCACCGCCAAGGGGATCACCAATGGTGCGGTGCCAATGGGCGCGGTGTTTGCCACGAACCAGATCTACGATGCCTTCATGAATGGCCCCGATCATGTGATCGAGTTCTTCCACGGCTATACCTATTCGGCCCATCCGCTCGCCTGCGCCGCAGCGCTCGGCACGCTCGATACCTACCAGGAAGAAGGCCTTCTGACGCGCGGTGCCGAACTTGCCGACTATTGGGCCGATGCCGTGCATTCGCTGAAGGGCGAGCCGCATGTCATCGACACCCGCAATCTCGGCCTGATCGGGGCCGTCGAACTGCAGCCGATTGCCGGCGAACCGACCAAGCGGGCCTTTGCCGCCTTCCTCGATGCGTTCCACAACCACGACGTGATGATCCGCACGACCGGCGACACGATTGCGTTCTCGCCGCCGCTGATCATCGAGAAGCACCACATCGACACGCTTGTCGAGACCGTGCGCAAGGTCCTGCGCAAGCTGGATTGATCTTTGGTGCCGCTAAACGTCAGGCCTTGCCGGGTTCGGCAAGGCCGATGGCGCCATTCTCGCGGATGAAGCCGAGCATCCGGCCATCGGCTGAAAAGCCAAGACCCGTGACCGGTCCGCCGTCAGCGGGCGCGACGGGCAGGAACATCTGCGCCTTGCGATCGAACAGCATCACCGAACCGTCTGCATAACCGACGGCCATCTGCTGCGAGGCCGGGCGCGTCGCGACTGTTCGCAGCAGCGCGGTCCCTTCGGCCGAAAACACCCCGGCATTCTGGCCGATCGGACCATCGGGTCCGGAAAACGGCCACAGCACCAGCACTTCAGCGCCTGCCGTTGCCATGAACCGTCCGTCCGCCGTCCAGGCGAACGACAATGGCTTGGATGGATAGCCGCCCATCCGCCCGTGTTTTTCTTCCGGCTTGTCGATCCGCCAGACATGCAGCGCGTTTTCCAGCATCGACGTCACGCAGAACCGGCCGTCAGGTGAAAAGCCGATTGCCTGGTGCGCGCCCTGCCACGTCAGCATCTGCGTCTTGGCAGGATCAGCAACGCTGATCAGCATGGCACCGCCATAGACAGCAGCGCCAAGCCATTTTCCATCGGGCGAAAACGCCAGTGCACTGACTGTGGATGGCGTTGCAACCGGAACGGAGGTCGCCGCGCCCTTGGCGAGGAAAAAAACCGTCTTTCCCGCCGCCCAGCCGAGATGTCCGCGCGGCGAAGCGGCCATCGCATCGATCCACTTGGTTCCCGAATGCACGACCTCGGGCTCGGCATCGGCATAAACGCGCACGACCTTGCCGTCGTCGCCACCGGTCGCAATCATCCCGGTCTTTTCGTCGGACGCCATGCACAGCACCGCACCCGCATGCACCTTGCGCGAGGCGATCTGACCGGAAAAGTCGCAGACATGGACATGGCCGTCGCCATCGGCGACCGCGAATGCTTTGCCTGCAAATCCGCAGCCGGTGGCCGGTGCATCAAGATCGACCATCTTCAGCGTCATGGTCAGGCCGCCGCGCGGCACTTCAGGAAGCCGTCCTCAATGATGTCACGCGGCAGCTTGCGGCCGATGAACACCATCCGGCTGACACGCGGCTCGCCGTCGCGCCATGGCCGCTGATGGTCGCCTTCGAGCATCATGTGCACCGCCTGCGCCACATAGCGGTCCGGATCATCCTTCAGCGCGACGATCCCCTTCATGCGCAAGAGGTCGATGCCGAATTCCTGCGTGATCATCTGGACCCAAGGGAAAAACTTGGCGGCATCAAGAGGCTCGCTCGTCGACAGCGAGAAACTCGAAACATGCTCGTCATGGCGGCCATGCGCATGGTCGTGGTCATGGTGGTGATGATCGTGTCCATGGTGATCATGGCTGTGATCATGGCCGTGATGGTCGCACTGATCGCCGCATTCATGGTCCGGGTGATCATGGTCGTGCTTGGGATCACCGAGAAAATTCGGCACGTTTTCAAGGATACGATCCAGATCGAATGCTGACTGGCCAAGCACCCGGTCCAGCGCCACGGCGCTGCGCTCGGTCCGCTCGATGCGCGCGGTCGGGTTGATCCGGCGAATGCGCGCTTCCACCGCCGCAAGGCCGGCTTCATCGACCAGATCGGTCTTGTTCAGCACGACGATGTCGGCAAAAGCGATCTGCTCCTGCGCTTCCGGTGCCCGGTCGATGTCGCTCAGGAGATGCTTGGCATCGACCACGGTGATGATCGCATCGAGCTTGGTGCGTGCGGCGATGTCCTCGTCGGCAAAGAAGGTCTGCGCGACAGGGCCCGGGTCGGCAAGGCCGGTCGTTTCGACAAGGATGCCGTCGAACTGGCCCGGCCGCTTCATCAGGCCGCCGAGGATGCGGATAAGGTCGCCGCGCACCGTGCAGCAGATGCAGCCATTGTTCATTTCGAACACTTCTTCGTCCGCATCGACGATCAGGTCATTGTCGATGCCGATTTCGCCGAACTCGTTGACGATGACCGCATATTTCTTGCCGTGGTTTTCGGTCAGGATGCGGTTCAGCAGCGTCGTCTTGCCGGCGCCGAGATAGCCGGTCAGCACGGTGACGGGGGTTTTTTGAACGGGCTGGTCCATGGGAAGCTCTCCGATTGTGGCCGCACAGGTGCGGCTTTTGCGCGGCACAATCAAGGGCCAATCAGCCGCAATCAGAACGCCTTCATCCGCGCATGCACCTTTGACAGGAACGCTTGCCGCGTCTCCGGTGTCGAGACATCCATGAGATAATGCGCCATGAACACCGTCTTGCAGCGGCGGGCAAACAGCGCCCGCATGCCGCGCGTCAGCGTGCGCACGCCCGGATGACCGACGAAATAGCTCCACCAGCGCGGCGCGCCGCAAGTCGTCACCACGCCGAGCGCGCGGATGTGCGTCATCAGCGGCTTGATGACACCGGACTGCTTGTTGATCTCGAAGGTGATCTCCGGCGTCCACACCCGGTCGAGCCAGCCTTTCAGCATGGCGGGCAGGCCGTACCACCAGGTCGGATAGACGAAGACGATCCCTTCGGCCCAAGCCAGATGGGCGGCATGGTCCGGCATCGGATGCTGGTCGCGGCACATGTCGTTGTAGAGCCGCCGCTCGTCGCAGCCCATCACCGGATCAAAGCCGATCGCATAGAGGTCGAGCAGCCGCGTTTCATGCCCGGCCTCGGAAAGCGCACCCATCACCGTGTCGCGCACAGCCGCGCAAAAGCTCTCCGGAACCGGATGACAATAGACAACGAGTACTTTCATGTGTGTCCTCAGAACCCGTCCATGGTCTTTGCGACCCGCGCCATGAAGGTGCTGCGCGTCGCATCGGTGGATCGGTTCATGTCGTAGTGGGCGAGATAGTGGACGGGCGCCGCCGGCTTGATGATCACCCGCAGAACCCGGTTGATCGCCTTGCGCGGCGGATCGCCGACGAGAAACGCCCGTCGGCTCGATCCGCCATAAGTGGTGACCGCCGCCACCTTGGTGATGTTGTGCAGGCAGGGGCGCACCTTGCCATTGACGATGTTGAAGGAAACGCCCGGCAGGAATACCCGGTCGAAGAACCCCTTCAGCATCGCCGGATAGCCGAAATTCCACACCGGATAGCTGAGGACAAGGGCCTCTGCCGCCCTGAGCCGCTCCACATAGTCGCGCACCGGTTCGATATTCGGACCGATCTCGTGATAGCCGATGCGTTCCTCGCGGCTTAGGCGCGGGTCGAAATCCTCGGCATAGAGATCGCAGTCGTCAACGACATGACCGCGCGCGGCAAGCCGCTCGACGATCAGCCGATGCAGCGCGCCATTGTAGCTTTCCGCTACCGGATGCGCATGAAGGACAAGGACACGCATCGCATCATCCCGCCTTCTGCAAGCCCTTGAACAGCCAGACGCCGCCGGCGCCAAAATCATAGTCCGGATCGTCCCAGGCGATCATCTTGCCGGGGTTGAGCAGGCCCTTGGGATCGGCCTCGCGCTTGAAGGCAAGTTGCGCCAGGTCGGTTTGCTTCATCCCGCCTTCTTCCAGGGTGTAACGGTGCGGGTTGAAGATCGGCGCGCCTTCGGCGTTGAAGATGTCCATGATCTCTTCCAGCCGCTCTTCCGTGGTGAAGCGCACCATCGGCAGGCCGAAGCAGGTGACATCGCCATCAAAACGCACGAATTCGAGATGGTCGATGACTTCACCGTCGAACATCGTGTGCAGTTTTTCGACCAGCGCCAGATGGTTCGGGAACGGATAGAGCGACTGGAGATAGGTGATCGCCGGGTCGACGCGCAGACCGCGTAGTGTCGTGTGGTTCCAAGCGCATTCATAGGCCGGCGGAATGCCCTTCAATTCTTCTTCGCTCATCGTCGCCGAGTTGAAGGCAACCCGGCCGCCCTGCTGGCCGGCAATCGCCAGAAACGCATCCAGAGCATGCGGCGCGACCATGAACAGGCAGAGATTGTCGCCATCTTCGATGAACGGCTTGTGCCGCTTGAAATAGTCCTGCGGCGCGGGCGCTGCGACAACCGTGTTCAGCTTGACCAGGAGCCCGTCCTGACGGCCGATCACGTTGGAAAAGCGCACCGCGTCCATGAAGTCGCCGAACGCCACGAACACATCAGTCCAGTCATAGGCCGGCGCCAGCGGCATCTCGATTTGCGTGATGATGCCGTTGGTGCCGTAGGCGTGCGTCACCTTGTGAAGGTCGGCGCCGGTCAGGTCGAGCACACGGGGCTCTTCTTCCATGGTGACGACGCGAAGCCGGATGATGTTGCCCCAATCGCGAAGTCCGCCCCAGCGTGCCGAACCGACACCGCCCGATCCACCGGCGATGAACCCGCCGACCGTCGCCGTATGCGCGGTCGAAGGATGCAGGCGCATTTCCTGGCCGGTCTCGCGCGCTTGTCTGTCAAGATCGGCGCAGATGACGCCGGGCTCGCAAACGACCCGGCCGGGCGTGATCTCGATGATCTTGTTCATGTCGGCCAGCGACAGGACCACCCCGCCCGACAGCGGCATCGCCTGGCCATAATTGCCGGTTCCCGTGCCGCGCGGCGTGACCGGAATGCCAAGCGCGTAGCAGGCCTTCAGCACCGCGATCAGTTCGTCCTGCGTTTGCGGCGAAACGACGAGGTCACCGGTCACATGGTCGAGCCGCTCCTTGAGGACCGGCGAGTACCAGTAGAAATCACGGCTCTTTTGCTGGACGATCTTGTCGTTGTCTTCGATCTTGATGTGGGCGATCTCAGCCCGCAGCGCTTCGAGATTGTACATCGGTCTTTGGCTCCATCAGATGGTCAAGTTGTGCATAGGACGGGATCGTCCGTGCGGTGATGACACCGTCACGCACGAGGATGCGGTTCGTCTCCGGTCGCGAGAGCAGTTCGGTCCAGGACCGGCCCTCGAACAGGAGAAAATCCGCCGGGTCTCCCAACCCGATGCGGCCAAATGTACCGTCCAACCCCATCGCCGCGGCGGGATTGGCAAGGAGTGCCCGCGGCCAATCGGCAACGGGGTGATCGAAATGGCAGGTGCGCGTCGCCATGCGGTAGACTTCCAGCATGTCGAGGTCGCCGTAGGCGTAGAACGGGTCGCGCGTGTTGTCCGAGGCGACGCAGACATTGATCCCGCGCGCCTTCATTTCATGCACCAGCGTGACGCCCCGCCAACGCGGCGTCGTACAATCGGAGCGACGGTCCTGCAGGTACATGTTGCACATGGGCAGAGACACGACGCTGATATTGCGTTTCGCCACCAGGTCGAGCGTGTGCAGCACATGCGTATCGGGTTGGCGCGCGAGCGAGCAGCAATGGCCGATGAGGATGCGGCCTTCGTAATTGTGCCGCAGCGCGGCGGCGGCGATGCGCTCCAGCGATTTCGCTTCCACGTCGTCAGTCTCGTCAGCGTGGAAGTCGAGTTCCAGACCGTTTTCGATCGCGGCGCGGAAAATGCGGTCCAGCAGTTCGTCAAGGTCCGGCATCATGTAGGTGACCGCGCCGAGCACGCCGCCATGGCGGCGCACAATCGATACCATGCGTGCGAACCAGTCCGCGTTGCGTGCCTGGTCGATCCCGAAGAGGCATGCCGCCTGCAATTCGATTCGTCCCTTCCAGCGCTCGCGCATGAAGTCGAAAACCGGCCAGGAAATTTCTTCTTGCGGCGGCACGCTGTCGAGATGGGTGCGGATTGCCTTTGTGCCGTGGGCGTAGGCGCATTTGAGCGCGAACTCCATCCGCGCCTCGACGTCATGCGCGGCCCAGTTGGCGGCGCGGTCGTCCGCGACCGAGTTCAGCGCTCCCATGAAACTGCCGTCGGGATTGGGGCGGCGATGCCAGATGTGCCCCTTGTCGAGATGGGTATGGCAATCGACGAAGGCTGGCATGACAATCGGGTAGTGCCCGCGCGGATCGGCGGGGGAGGGCGCAATCGATGCAATCCGGCCGTCGCGGACGGTGATGTCGTAGACCCCGAAACCGTCCCCGTCGTGCTGCGCCGTTGGCGTGGAGATAGCCGTGCTGTGCAGCCTGACGGCGGAGATTTCCATGCTCATCGCTCCTGCTTCAAGGCACTTTCGTGCCAGCGCCGCAATATCATGTTCGAGACGAACGCCAGCA
>JBGSWL010000027.1:0-29423 GCA_041752455.1 Roseitalea sp.
GCCGATTTCAGCCGCCAGCCCACTCGCAATCTCAATGGCAAGGCGCGCGCCGCCTTCGCCCTCGAACCGAACCTCGGTGGGCAGCAACCATCGGCCATCTGCCGACTTGTAGGTTTCGTGGATCACCATGCCCTGGGTGAACAACGCTCCGAATGGCTCTTTCAACCCCTGTGGCAGGTGGCCGGTGGCGGCCATCGCACGGGTGAAGAAGCGAGAGTAAAGCAGATGCAGGATCGCGTGCTCGATGCCGCCAATATATTGATCCACGGGCAGCCAGTGATTGGCCGCTTCGGGTACCGTCGGTTGATCGGCGTGAGGGGCTGTGAAGCGCGCAAAATACCAGGACGAATCGACAAACGTGTCCATCGTGTCGGTTTCACGGCGCGCATTGGCGCCGCAGGCCGGACAGGCGACATGCTTCCAGGTCGGATGCCGGTCGAGCGGATTACCGGGCACGTCGAAGGTGACATCGTCCGGCAGCCGGACCGGAAGGTCACTCTTTGGCACAGGGACGATACCACAATCATCACAATGGATCATCGGGATCGGGCAACCCCAATAGCGCTGGCGTGATATGCCCCAATCGCGCAGGCGGTATTGCACCTGGCCCTCGCCTATACCGAGCGCCTCGCAATGGCGCACCGCTGCGGCAATCGCAGCCTCTCCGGTCATGAGCTGGTCGTTCCCGGTCACCGGCCGGAGGTATCGCACCACTTCGGATTTCGGCGGCACGAAAGGCGCGTCGCGTTCTGCAGCCGGTTCATTGTCGGCGTCGCTGGCAACAAAGACGTCGGTGATGGCCAGGCCATATTTGCGCGCAAACTCGAAGTCACGCTGATCATGGGCCGGGCAGCCGAAAATCGCCCCGGTACCATACTCCATCAGTACGAAGTTGGCGACGTAAACCGGCAGCGTCAGGTTTGCATCGAACGGGTGCCGGACACGCACACCGGTATCAAACCCCTTCTTCTCCGCAGTCTCCAAAGCTGCGACCGATGTGCCCATGCGACGGCATTCGTCGCAGAACGCTTTCAGGTCGGGCGAGGTCTCGGAAACGGATTTTGCCAGCGGGTGGTCGGCTGAAATCGCCATGAACGAAGCGCCATGCAGTGTGTCAGGCCGGGTTGTATAGATTTCCAGTTCGGAAAAGCCGTCCAGCGCCGTATCCGGCATCAAGACCCAGCGCATCTGCAGGCCTTCGGAACGGCCAATCCAGTTGCGCTGCATCAGGCGGACTTTTTCCGGCCACTGGTCGAGTGTGTCGATGGCCGAGAGCAGATCTTCGGCAAAATCCGTGATCTTGAAGACCCATTGGGCCAGTTCACGTTGCTCGACGAGGGCACCGGAGCGCCATCCACGTCCGTCGATCACCTGCTCATTGGCAAGAACCGTGTGGTCGACCGGGTCCCAGTTGACCTTGGAGAATTTGCGTCCGACGAGACCCTTGGCGTGAAAGTCCACGAACAGCATCTGCTGGCGGTGATAATAGGACGGATCGCAGGTCGCAAATTCGCGCGACCAGTCGATCGACAATCCCATGAGCTTCAACTGGTCCCGCATCGCCGCGATATTGGCATAGGTCCAGGTGCCGGGATGAATGCCGTTGGCCATCGCTGCGTTTTCGGCCGGCATCCCGAACGCGTCCCACCCCATCGGGTGAAGTACGTTGAAACCCTTGGCCCGCTTGAAGCGCGCGACCACATCGCCCATCGTGTAGTTACGCGTATGGCCGATATGGATACGCCCCGACGGGTAGGGAAACATTTCAAGCACGTAGTATTTCGGGCGCGGATCGGCGTTGTCCGTTTCGAACAGCTTGGCCGCATCCCAAGCCTTTTGCCACTTGGGTTCGCTTTCGCGCGGATTATATCGTTCGGTATCCATGATTATCTGGTCGCGACATCTGTCTTGGCGATCGTCCGTCCCCGACGGCGGACTTGAAATGCGGGAGCCGTCATGCACTTACGCTGCCAGCCAAGGTCGTCATGCCGCCAATTGCCGGCATCGTCAACAGCGTAGAGTCAGGCAAAAATGCGTGTGAAGACAGGGTGAGACCATGACCTCCGGTGCCGTGACCAGACTGGGCGAAATCAGCGCACGGATCGACGCTGCCTGCCGGGAACATGGTCGCGATCCGGAGACGGTGACACTGGTCGCCGTTTCCAAGACATTTTCCGCCGACGACATTCGCCCGGTGCTTGCGGCGGGCCAACGGGTCTTCGGCGAGAACCGGGTACAGGAAGCGCAAGGCAAATGGCCATTGCTGCGCGCAGACTTTCGCGGCATCGAACTGCACCTGATCGGTCCCCTGCAATCCAACAAGGCGGCGCAGGCGGTTGCACTTTTTGATGTCATCGAGACGGTGGACCGCGAAAAAATTGCACGCGCGATCGCGGCAGAAATGAAAGCGCAGGCTCGCCAGTTGCGGCTCTATGTTCAGGTCAATATCGGCGAAGAGCCGCAGAAAGCCGGAATCAATCCTGAGGATACCGGTACGTTCCTCGCATTTTGCCGGGACGAGCTCGGGCTGGCAATTGAAGGACTGATGTGTATTCCGCCGGCTAATGAAAGCCCGGAAACCTACTTTGAACATCTTGCAACGCTCGCAAAGGACCACGGTCTGCGACGGCTGTCGATGGGAATGTCGGGGGATTTCGAAGCCGCCATCGCGTCAGGCGCCACTTCGGTTCGCGTCGGATCAGCGATTTTCGGATCACGGTAAAATGGTTCGGCGTCTGTGATCGGAAATCAACAGACAATTCATCATATTTGCGGCAAACTATTTGCAGGGTTTGCTGCGGCCAAACACCCGGCCGAGATCAATGGACAGGAGTTCGACATGACGCCCAAGGTGGTGAAACTGGCAATCTGCGCGATAACGCTTGGTTTGGTATCGGCTTTGCCGGCTGCTGCTGCCCCGTGCGGCAACAATGCAGGTGGCTTTGAAGCCTGGAAAGCGGCCTTTGCGCAGGAAGCTGCTGCTGCCGGTGTCGGCAAGCGGGGCCTGGCAGCGCTTGCCGGGGCTCAATACGCGTCCAAGACGATTGCTGCGGATCGCAACCAGAAATCCTTCCGCTATTCGCTCGACAAGTTCATGGAAGTGCGCGGCGCCAACACGATTGTCAGCCAGGGCAAGAAGCAGAAGGCATCCAACGCGGCCTTTTTCAACGGGCTCGAGGCGCGCTACGGCGTCCCGGCCGGTGTGCTCCTCGCGATCCACGGTATGGAAACCGGCTTTGGCCGTTTCATGGGCAACGCCAATGTGGTGTCTGCGATCACGACACTTGCCTATGACTGCCGTCGTCCGGATTTCTTCAAGCCGCATGCGATTGCTGCGCTGAAGCTTGTCGACAAGGGCTCCATCTCGGCAAAATCCCAGGGCGCCATGCATGGTGAAATTGGACACACCCAGTTTCTGCCGAACAACATCCTGAAGTACGGCGTTGATGGCGATGGCAACGGCCGGATCGATCTCGCCGGATCGAAGGCTGACGCTCTTGCTTCCACGGCCAACTTCCTGCGTGGTCATGGCTGGACACCGGGTGCCGGCTACCAGCCGGGTCAAGCAAATTATCGCGCCATCCAAGGCTGGAATGCCGCTGGCGTCTATCAGCAGGCCATTGCCATCATGGCAGCCAAGATCGACGGCTGAGCACGGTCGCAGCAACAGAGAAAGCCCGTCCTGCGCAACGCAGGACGGGCTTTTTCATTTCAAGACGCTTGCGAGACTATTTGATCAGTCAGCCTTGGGGGCCAGAACCTGACGGCCGCGATACATGCCTGTCTTCAGATCCACATGATGCGGACGACGCAGTTCGCCCGATGCCTTGTCTTCGACATAGGTCGGGGCTTTCAGGCCGTCGGCCGAACGGCGCATGCCGCGCTTGGACGGCGACGTCTTTCTTTTGGGTACTGCCATGTTCGTTACTCCTGATTAAAGCGCCAAACCGCCACCTGCCTGCCCCTTGGGGGCCGGACGCTGAAGGCCATGTCTTGCGCCGGAAAAGTCGGCGCTCAATACACAAACTATGCCGTCAAGGGAAGCCGTCTGCGCAAGAATCATCATCCGCCTGCTGCGAGCGGCTCAGAAATGCAATCCACATAGGCACCAGACTGACGTGCGCGGCGTTCGATGACATCAGCCACGCGCCGCATCGCCCGGTCCGGATCGGCCGGGTTCCGGGTAACGGGATTGGGAAGCGAGGCTGCCATCAGCGCCGCCTGACGCCGTGAAAGGTCGGCAGCGGAGACCGAAAACCGGTGTCTGGCCCCGGTCTCGATGCCAAATTGCCCGTCCGGCCCCCATTCCGCAATATTGAGGTAGATCTCCATGATCCGGTGCTTCGGCAGGACCAGATCGATCCAGACAGCCAACGGCAGTTCGAGCACCTTGCGGAAATAGGAGCGTCCGCCCCACAGAAAGAGGTTCTTGGCCAGTTGCATGGTGATCGTCGATGCACCGCGGGAGGGATTGCCATCCAGTGCGTTGCTGATCTCGTCGCGAAGCGCCGCAAGATCAATGCCATGGTGGCGGCAGAACTGACCATCTTCAGACATGATGACCGACTGCCAGACGACTGGCGCAACGTCATCCAAGGCCATCCAGTCGCGCTCCATCGGGTAGCCGGTCAGAACGCGCGCAACCATCAGCGTCGAGACCGGACGAACGCCCTCGATCCGGTAAACCGGCGTCAGCACCACCGGCAGCAAGGCGATGACGAGAAGTGCGAGCGCAATCCGGCGCGCCCAACGGAAAAAGCGCGGGCGCCGGGGTTTGCGGGTCGAGCCGTTCGCTTCTGGCGGCGCGACATCGACCTCGACGATCGGCGTTGCTTCATCCGACGGAGCCTTTGGCGCAGGGCGCTTTCGTTTTCGGGTCGGCGTCGCGTTCACGGCGGTCGGTTCCATTGTCTGGCTCAAACTTCCTAGGCAATCGGCGGCGAGCGCACAATGCAGACCGCGCATCAGGAGAACGCCGTCATCGATCAATCGGCTTGAAACGCGGCAAACGCGAAGGCAAAGACGGCGTTGCGCGCAACGCCGAGGGTCCCATGACTGGCAATGATGGAACAATTTCCGGGAAAGTGGATTTCGCCGGGTGCCTTGCCGGGCATGCCGCGGCAGTCGCCGACTTCCTCGACGGTGCGCTCGGGGCAACTCCCGTTGCCGGCGAGACAGCCCGTCCCGACCGGCTGCTGTCTGCCATGCGCCACGGGGTACTGAATGGCGGCAAGCGGTTCCGGCCGTTTCTGGTCATCGAAAGCGCACGCTTGTTCGGACTTTCACCAACTGCGGTGATGCCGATCGCCGCTGCGCTCGAGGCCGTCCATTGCTATTCGCTGGTTCATGATGATCTGCCGGCGATGGATGATGATGATCTGCGCCGGGGCCAACCGACCGTTCACAAGGCGTTCGATGAGGCGACGGCCATTCTGGCCGGTGACAGCCTCTTGACCATCGCGTTTGATCTCGTCGCGCAGGCCGAACCGGCGGTCGGGCCTCCGGCAACCTGCGAACTCGTGCGCATGCTCGCCCGGGCATCGGGAATCGGCGGCATGGCCGGGGGACAAATGCTCGACCTGCAGTTCGAGCATGGCGCTGTCGGTCCTGATGTCATCGAGACAATCCATGCGATGAAGACGGCGGCGCTGCTGCGCTTTGCCTGCGAGGCGGGGGCCGTTGCAGCGGGCGCAACCGGTGAAGACCGGTCGCGGCTGGCGCGCTTCGGGACAATCCTCGGCCTTGCGTTTCAACTTGCCGATGATCTCCTCGATGTCACGGCAACCGGTGACCAACTCGGCAAGGCGACCGGAAAGGACGCGGGCGCAGGAAAACAGACGCTCGTCGCGCTGAACGGTGTGGAGTGGGCGCGCGCCCGGCTCGATGCTCTCGCCACGGAAGCGGCGGGTCTGTTGGCGCCATTCGGGGAACGCGGCGCGATGCTGAAAGCTGCCGCCCGCTTTGTCATCGAACGGCAGAACTGAGCGGCAAGCCCCCGTCAGTTGCGCATGACGACACAAGAGCCGCCGGAAGCGCGGATGCGACCGCAGATCGCGTTGGCTTCGTTTCGCGAATCGGTTCCGACACGCACGGTGTGCAAGGGTTTGCGTCCAAGCGGCGTCTTCATGGCGCTCACCGCCATCGGCAGGTCACTCAGGACAGCGGCATGCCGGACGCGCAGGCGGTCCCAGCTTTTCATCGCCGCATTGCGGTTGAAGTTTCCGGCAAGCTGGATCGCCCATGGTTTGCGCAACACTTGTGCCATCGCGATGAGATCACCTTTTGTCGCGGGCAGGTCCTGGCAGGCTTCACGGAAGGGTTTGTTCTCGGCAAGCGGACGCGCGGCGACCTGGGTCCGGCGGTCAGCAAATTTTTCCGCCGGATCGCCGGTGATGTCGAGGACGTAGTTTTCTGTCTCCAGCGGCAGGAAGCCATTGCCCGACAGCCATCTTTCGACACGGCTTTCACCGGCGTTGTAGGCGGCAGCGGCAAGACCGAGATTGCCGTAACGAACCCGCAGGACCGACAAATAGGCGGCCGAAGCCGGTATCGCCTTTGCCGGATTGAAGCTGTCATCAAGCCCGCGCAGGCGCGCCGTCGCCGGCATGAACTGGGCGATGCCTTCAGCACCGGCAGGAGAAACCGCATTGATGTCGAAGCGGCTTTCCTTCCAGATCAGCCGCGCAAAGAACTCTGGCGGCAGGCCGTTGACCGATGCCTCACGCTCGATGAGCAGACAGATGCGTGAGACCGGATACGTTTCATCCTGAGAAAATGCAGGACTTGTTGCAGAAACGAAACTGATTGCCGCCGCACAAAGCAGGAGGTTAATGCGGTCAGTTGCCCGACGCATCGCGTCCACCCGCGCCAAACCGCCGTTCGACATAGTCGATGACCATCTGCTCGAAGTCGGCAGCAATATTGTCACCGCGCAGCGTCGACGCCTTGCGGCCATCGACATAGACCGGTGCCGCCGGCGTCTCGCCGGTACCCGGCAGAGAAATGCCGATATCGGCATGCTTGGATTCGCCGGGACCGTTGACGATGCATCCCATGACGGCGACCTTCAGGTCTTCAACGCCCGGATATTTCTCGCGCCATAGCGGCATGTTGCGGCGCAAGTCATCCTCGATCTTGCGTGCCAGTTCCTGGAACGTCGTCGACGTCGTACGTCCGCAACCGGGGCAGGCGGCAACCACCGGAAGGAACTGGCGAAAGCCCATGGTCTGCAACAATTCCTGTGCAACCTGGACTTCCTTGGTGCGATCGCCGCCCGGCTCAGGGGTCAGCGAAATGCGGATGGTGTCGCCGATGCCTTGCTGCAGCAGGATGGCAAGTGCAGCCGACGATGCGACGATCCCCTTCGACCCCATGCCGGCCTCGGTCAGTCCGAGGTGAAGTGCATGGTCGCAGCGGCTCGCCAGATCCATGTAGACGCTGATCAGGTCCTGCACGCGGCTGACTTTGGCCGACAGGATGATCTTGTCGCGGCCAAGGCCGGTCTGTTCGGCAAGTTCGGCTGACAGCAGTGCGGACTGGACAATGGCTTCCCGCATCACTTCGTCGGCCGACAGCGGAAAGCCTTGGGCCTGGTTCTCGTCCATCAGGCGGGTGAGCAGTTCCTGGTCGAGCGAACCCCAGTTGACGCCGATGCGCACCGGCTTGTCGTAGCGGATCGCCATTTCGATGATGTCTGTGAACTGCCGGTCGCGCTTGTCGCGGAAGCCGACATTGCCGGGATTGATCCGGTACTTGGCGAGCGCCTCGGCGCAGGCCGGATGATCGGCCAGAAGCTTGTGGCCGATGTAGTGGAAATCGCCGACCAGTGGCACATTGAGGCCGAGGCGTTCGAGGCGCTCACGGATTTTCGGCACGGCCGCTGCGCTTTCGTCGCGGTCAACGGTGATCCGTACGATTTCCGAGCCGGCATTGTAGAGGGCTGCAACCTGCGCGACCGTACCGTCGATATCGGCGGTATCGGTGTTGGTCATCGACTGGACAATGACGGGTGCGCCACCGCCAACCAGAACCGAACCAACCTGAACGCCGACCGAAGTTCGCCGTGGCAATGGCCCGCTCGACCGGGGTCCGCCGGAGTTGGCTGCGGTCAGGTCATGTTTCTGCAAAGTGTCCATCGCGGGCCTGTTCATCACGCTGGTGTTTTACCGGGTCGGCCAGATCGTGTCCATGATCGAGGTACCGTCGTCAACCTGTCACGGGGCCTGCGGCAAGATGACAGGCGGTTGCGACAGCCCTATGTTGCAACGCAAGCAACACACGAACGGAGACCACTCATGGGCCAGAGAACAGCTGTCGTCACGGGATCGAATTCGGGCATCGGATTGGGCATCGCCCATTCATTGGCTGCCAAGGGCATGAATGTCGTCATCAATTCGTTCAGCGACAACGAAGCCGATCATCAACTGGCCAAGGACATGTCGGGCAAGCATGGCAATGAAACCGTCTACATCCAGGCCGATCTGTCCAAAGCCGACCAAGCACGGGCGCTGATCGAAAAGGCTGCCGAGCGGTTCGGCACCGTCGATATCCTGGTCAACAATGCCGGCATCCAGCATGTTGCGCCGGTGGAGGAATTCCCGGCTGCCAAGTGGGATGCGATCATCGCGATCAATCTGTCTTCGGCCTTCCACACGACGGCTGTTGCGGTTCCGATGATGAAAAAGGCCGGCTTTGGACGGATCGTCAATATTGCATCGGCCCATGGCCTCACGGCCTCTCCCTACAAGTCGGCCTATGTCGCCGCCAAGCACGGGATCGTCGGCTTTTCAAAGGTCATCGCCCTGGAGTTTGCCGAACAGCGGATCAATGCGACCTGCAATGCGGTCTGCCCCGGCTATGTCCTGACGCCGCTTGTCGAAGGCCAGATCGAGGACCAGATGAAGGCGCACAACATGGATCGCGACGAGGTTCTGCAGAAGGTCATGCTGCTGCGCCAGCCGACGCGGGAGTTTGCGACCGTCGAACAGTTGGGTGCGACCGTGGTGTTCCTGTGTTCGGATGATGCAGCGCAGATCACCGGCACGACGATCTCTGTCGATGGCGGCTGGACAGCGCTTTGACCGATACAGTTTCAGCCGGGGCAGCGCCTGCGCCGATCAAGAAGATCAATCTGGCGCTGCAGGGTGGCGGGTCGCATGGGGCGTTCACGTGGGGCGTGCTGGACGCCCTTCTGGAAGACGGGCGGATTGCCCTTGAAGGCATATCGGGCACCAGCGCGGGGGCGATGAATGCCGTTGCGCTGGCCGATGGCTGGAAGCGCGGCGGCGCAGAAGGCGCGCGCCAATGCCTTTCGATGTTCTGGGAGGCGATTGCCGAAAAGGCACGCTACTCGCCGCTGCAACGGTCGGCGCTCGACGTCTGGCTCGGCAACTACGGACTTGAAAACTCGCCGAGTTTCCGGTTCTTCGACCTGTGGTCGCGGATGTTCTCGCCCTATGAGCTCAATCCGCTCGACATGAACCCGCTGCGCGATGTGCTGGAAGCGACCGTCGATCTCGACAGGGTCAACGGATGCGACGCATTTCATCTGTTCATCTCCGCGACCAATGTCCTGACCGGCAAGGGACGTGTTTTCCGGCGCGGCGAAATCAGTGTCGAAGCGGTTCTTGCCTCGGCTTGCCTGCCTACCTTTTTCAAGGCGGTCGAAATCGATGGCGTGCCGTACTGGGATGGTGGCTACGCCGGTAATCCGGTCCTCTACCCGTTTTTCTACGAAACCGACTGCTCCGACGTGCTTCTTGTTCAGATCAACCCGGTCGAACGCAAGGAAGCACCGAGGACGGCCCGCGCCATCCAGGACAGGATCAATGAGATCACCTTCAATGCCGGGCTTTTGCGAGAGTTTCGCGCGATCGAATTTGTTCGCCGCCTGAAGCTGGAGGGGCGGCTTGACGGCACCGACTACCGCGATATCCGCATGCACCGGATTGCCGGGGATCCGGTTTTGGCTCGGTTTTCAGCGGCTTCCAAGCTGAATGCCGAGCGGAGCTTTCTGCTCGAACTTAAGGAAGCCGGTCGCGCGGCGGCGCGAGATTTCCTCGATCAGCATTTCGACGATCTCGGCCAACGCGCGACGCTGGACCTGTCGCAGGAGCTGAGGGCGGATCTGCTGCCGGGTCCGGCGCGCGAGCCGATGGGCCAGAGAACGCGGGCATTCCTTGACCGGTTGACGAAGATTGGCGGCTAGGCCGTCTTCATCCCTGGTCGGAGCGTGTTGGCATAGAAGTCGACGAGATTGTGCACGTTCTGCTCGATGGGATTGCCGCGCAGGAAATCACGTTTCATGCCTTCCATCGCCTGCATGAAGATACGGGCGACAGCCTCGGCACAAAGGCCCGTTCGCTTGAGGTCGATCTCGCCATCGGCTTCAGCGCGCGCCAATGCGGTGCCGATGACGCCGATCATGGTCTCGCACCAGTCAGCCTCGATGTCTCCGGCAATCTCTTCGTTGACACCCATCAGTTCGACGCCGTGCGGGGTCGATTCGATCAGGCGATGAAAATCGAGGATCGAGACGTCGATGGCGGCAAAGACCCGCTCGCGAAACGGCATGTCGGTCTCGAATGATGCGGCGGCTTTGGCTGCGGCTTTGGTCATGAACTCACCAGCCAGCGCGCGAAAGATGTCCGATTTGTTGCGAAACACTTGATACAGCGCAGGACGCGACATTCCCGCGGCCTTGGCGATGTCGTCCATCGAGGTCTTACGGAATCCATAGGTGATGAAGACGTCAAAAGCCGCCGTCAACACGATGCCGCGCTTGTCAGAAACTGTGTCCAGCATGATCTTGACGTTATGACATTTTCCGATATTTTGTCAAACGCTGGTCTGTCGCATCCACAGATTCGTATTCTTGCCAAGGTTTGGCGAGCAAAACCGGACGAGACTTCTCATGCAAATTACGGTCAACAATCTGACGATTGAAGTCGGCGATGAGCCCGAGATGCCCCTGCTCTGGGCGCCGCGCGATATTGCCGGGCTGAGCGGCCCGAAATTCGGCTGCGGAATCGCATCCTGCGGCGCCTGCACCGTTCTGATAGACGGTCTGCCAGTGCGATCCTGCTCGACCATTGTCGGTGATGTCACCGGGCTCGTCGAGACGATTGACGGACTGATGGTCGATGGCGTCCTGCACCCTGTCCAGCAGGCCTGGCTGGATGAGCAAGTTCCGCAATGCGGCTATTGCCAGTCTGGCCAGATCATGTCGGCTGTCGCACTGCTTCGCGCCAATCCGGCACCTGACGAGACTGCGATCACCGAAGCGATGGACGGCAACCTTTGCCGCTGCGGCACCTATCCGAAAATCACCGCAGCCATCCAGCGGGCGGCGTCGACCATGGCGCCGACAGACAACCTATCGACGGAGACCTGATCCATGGGCAAGTTGCTTCGTCGCACATTTCTCATCGGGACCGGCATGATCACCGGTGGCCTTGCTGTCGGCTTTTATCTTGTTCGCAAACCGCATGAAAATCCGTTGCTCGCCGACCTTGCCCCCGGTGAAGCAAGCTTCAGCCTTTGGATCCGCATCGGCGCCGACAGCTCGGTCACTGTGTTTCACGGTCGCGCCGAAATGGGCCAGGGCATCTCGACCACGCTACCGGCGCTGGTTGCCGAAGAACTGGATTATCCGCTTGACATGATCCGCGTTGAACACGGGCCGGCATCCGCGGCCTATTTCAACGGTGCGTTGATGGATTCCAGCGTCAACGATCCTGATCACCGGGAGACAGCCCTTTCCAGCGTGATGCGGACGATCACTGCCAACGCCGGCAAGGTTCTGGGCCTGCAAGTCACGGGTGGTTCGACCTCGACGCGCGATGCCTTCGTGAAAATGCGGCAAGCGGGCGCTGCCGCAAAAGCTGTGCTGTTGCAAGCTGCCGCCGACAAGGCGGGCGCTGCCGTGTCTCAAATGACCTGGGGACCGGGCACGATCTCCGGTCCGGACGGCAAGGTCTACACGTTTGCCGAACTTCTGGAGGCAGCATCCCGGTTGACCCCACCGGCCAATCCGACCCTGAAATCGCGCGAAGACTGGACGGTCCTCGGCAAGCCACAGAAGCGGACAGACCATCTGGCCAAGGTCACCGGCGCGCCGATTTTCGGCATCGATGTGATGGCGCCGGAGATGGTCTACGGCACGGTTCGCATGAGCCCCCGCTTCGGGGCCGGCATCAAGCGCGCCGACACGAGTGCCGCGGAGGCAATGCCCGGTGTTGAAAAGATCATCCGGCTGAACACCAGGTTCGGACAGGGTTTCGGGGTTATTGCCAAAACCACATGGCATGCCTTCAAGGCCGCTGAAGCGATTGATGTCGAATGGGACGACGCGGCCTATCCGGCTGATTCGGAGGCCATCTTCGCGTTGCTGCGTGATCGCCTTGGATCGACCGACGCTGGCTCAGCCATTCGCGACGATGGCGACGTGGAGATAGCCTTTGCCGATGCGCCGCGCGAAGCGATGGTCGAAGCCGACTACGAGGTGCCGTTTGTTGCCCATGCGACCATGGAGCCGATGAACGCCACCGCTCAATTGAAGGACGGCAAGCTGACGCTCTGGTCGCCCAACCAGGCACCGACGTTTCACCGCATGGTCGTCGCCAGCGAACTCGATATGTCCGGCGATGACATCGACATCGTCACCACGATGATGGGTGGCGGTTTTGGCCGACGCTCGGAAACCGACTTCTCGGTTTTTGCGGCGCTGATGGCGCGCGAGACGGCGGGTCGGCCGATCAAGGTGACATGGACGCGCGAAGAAGACATGCGCCATGACCAGTATCGCCCTGCCGCCGTCGGTCGCTTTCGTGCCCGCCTGGGCGACGATGGTCTTCCGCAAGCTGTCGACATGCGCATTGCCATTCCGTCGGTACTGCGCAGCTATGTTTCGCGCGTTCTTCCGCGTCTTTCCCCCGGCGGCCCCGACGATACCGCATGCGAAGGGGCGGCCAACCAGCCTTACAGGATCGCCAATTACCGCGTCGGCGCTGTTGATGTCGATCTTTCGATCCCGCTCGGAATCTGGCGTTCGGTCGGCGCATCCTACAACGGGTTCTTCCACGAATGCTTCCTCGACGAGATGTCCGTTGCCGGTGGCCGTGATCCGCTCGACCTGCGCCTCGCGCTGATGCAGGACTACCCGGTCGCGCGCGGGGTCATGGAAAAGCTGGGTGAAATCTCCAGCTGGCAAGAACCCGTGGCTGCCGGTCGTGCACGTGGCATGGCCTTCACATTGTCATTTGGTGGTTGGGTAGGGACCGTTGTTGACGTGCTGGACACGCCGTCTGGCATTGCCATCGACAAGGTGTTCATGGTCGCCGATCTCGGAACCGTCCTCGATTCGGGCATCGTGCATGACCAGTTGGTATCTGGTGCGATCTTCGGTTTCTCGCATGCGATGGGCCAGGAGATCACGTTTGCCGACGGCATGGTCGAGCAGTCGAACTTCCACGACCACGATGCCCTGCGCATGCGTCAATCGCCAAGTTTCGAGATCGCGCTTCTGGAAAACGTCACCATGATGGGCGGCGCCGGTGAGATCGGGACACCGCCGTCGATTGCTGCACTTGCCAATGCCGTTTCGCGCCTTACCGGGCAGCGGATACGTCGTTTGCCGATGTCAAAGGACGTATCCTTTGTCTGAATGTCAGCAGCCGATAGCCATGTTTGCATCCGGCCCTTGGAGCCGGTGCTGCAATGCAATAGATAGAGGGCATTCGGGACCGAACGATGCGTCGTCTCTTCCGACAGGCCATGCAATATCTGCCGCCTGCACGCCGAACCGGGATTCGATATTTCCATGAGAGCCAACCGCTACGTCGCCATCATTGTTTTCATTGCCGCTGGCGCCTGGGTGCTGACCGGTGAGTTTTCCTTTGTCGGCTCGGCAACCGGGCAGTCGACGGAAACCGCCCCGGCGGAAGAAACTCCGGCTGCCGAATCCACTGCTGCGCCGGAAACCGAGCGGGCGCTGCAGCCGGTGTCGATCGCCGTCATTCCGTCGTTCGACCATGCGCGCTCGGTGCGGATTTCCGGCGTGACGCAGGCTGACAAGCGGACCGTTCTGACAGCGCGTGAAGGCGGCATCATCGCCGAAATCCCGGTGCGTCAGGGCGATCTCGTGAAGGAAGGCGATCTGATTGCCCGGCTTTCGCTGGAGGGCCGCGATGCGGTCTTGCGCAGCGCCGAACAGGCGCTCGAGCAGGCAAAGGCAGAAGCGACCGCCCGCGAAGAACTGGTGCGGCGCGGCACGATCCCGAAGCTGCAGCTTGATGCGGTGATGTCCGCCCTTCGCGCTGCCGAAAGCCAGGTTGAACAGATCAAGTCGGAAATCGAGCGCCTCGACGTCCGTGCAGCGTTTGACGGCATCATCGATGAAATCATGGTTGAGGCCGGCGGTTCTGTCGGGCAGGGAACGCCGGTTGCCAACCTGATTGCGCTTGATCCGATCCTCGGCGTCGGCGCGATCAACGAGAGTGATCTTGCAACGATCGGGGTCGGCTCTGCCGCCGAACTTCGCCTTGTCACGGGACGCGTGGTCGAGGGCAAGGTCCGCTACATCAGCCGCGAGGCACAGGCGGCGACCCGCACGTTCATGGTTGAAGTGGAAGTGCCGAACCCGGACAACACAATCCCAGCCGGGATGACAACTGAAGTCATCCTGCGCGGTTCGCCGGTGCGCGCCACGCCGGTGCCGCGCTCGGTCGTGACGCTCGACGATGCCGGCAATCTTGGCATCCGGTCGGTGAACGACAAGGACGAAGTGGAATTCCACCCGATCGACCTCGTCGATGATTCAACCGGCGCATTGCTCCTCGGCGGCATTCCGGAAAATGCCCGCGTCATCGTTTCCGGCCAGAATCTCGTGAAGGATGGCCAGAGGGTCGCCGTGTCGCAAGCTGACCCCGACCTCGTCAAACGCCTCGTCGACGAGGCCCGAGCAGGAGTGCAGTCGCAATGATGGGCTTTCTCGATCTGGCAGTCAAAAATGCCCGGCTGACCATTGTCGCCCTGCTGTTCCTTCTGGTTGCAGGCGCACTTTCCTATGTGGCCATACCCAAGGAAGCCGAACCTGACGTCCAGTTTCCGGTGATTTATGTCGGCCTGTCCCTGCAGGGCGTATCGCCGGAAGATGCCGAGCGGCTGCTGATCCGGCCGCTGGAATCGGAACTGAAGAACATCAAAGGCGTCGACAAGATGACCGCCAGCGCCTATCAGGGCGGCGGCAACATTGTTGTCGAGTTCGATCCGAGTGCCGACCTTTCCACGGCGCTGGATGACGTGCGCACCAAGGTTGACCAGACCAAGCGGGAATTCCCGGCCGGCACCGAAGAGCCCGCCGTTTCCGAAGTGAACATTTCCGAGTTCCCGGTTCTTGTCACAACCCTTTCGGGCGATGTGCCCGAGCGGGTTCTGAACCAGGTGGCGCGCAACCTGCGTGATCATCTGGAAGAAGTGCCCGGTGTGCTCGATGCCAAGCTGCAAGGCAACCGCGACGAGATGGTCGAGGTCATCATCGACCCGGTCAAATTGTCTTCCTACAACCTGCAGCTTGACCAGCTTGTCGGCGGCGTTTCCGCCAACAACCAGCTTGTTGCCGCCGGCACACTTGAAGGCGCCGAAGGAAGATATGCCGTCAAGGTTCCGGCGCTTCTCGAGACGGTCGAGGACATCGCCAATCTTCCCATTGCTGTCTCGGGCAATGCGGTGGTGCGCGCCCGCGATCTCGCGATCCTGCGCAACACATTTGAAGATGCCGAAACGATTGCCCGCTTCAACGGCAAGCCGGCGATTGCCATCGAAATTTCCAAGCGCACCGGTGCCAACCTGATCGAGACGGTCGACGCGGTGAAAGTCGCTGCAACCGAATATTCATCGCAGTTCCCGGTCGGGGTGGAACTGACCTTCAGTCAGGACAAATCGACCGACATCCGAAATCTGCTCGACGATCTGCAGAACTCGGTTCTGACGGCCGTGATCCTGGTTTTCGTTGTCATCCTGTTCTACCTCGGCTTCCGGTCGTCAATGCTGATCGGCCTTGCGATCCCGACCTCGTTCCTCATGGGGATCCTGTTCCTTTCGCTCGCCGGCCTGACGGTCAACATCGTGGTGCTGTTCTCGCTGATCCTTGCGGTCGGCATGCTTGTCGATGATGCGATCATCGTCACCGAATATGCCGAGCGCCGCATGGCACAGGGCGCACCTGCGCCGGAAGCCTTCTCGGAAGCTGCCCGACGGATGGTGGGCCCGGTGGTTGTCTCGACAATGACGCGCATCGCGGCTTTCTCGCCGTTGTTGTTCTGGCCGGGGATTGTCGGCGAGTTCATGAGCTACATGCCGATCACGCTGATCGCCACGCTGTCGGCTTCCATCATCTATGCGCTGCTGTTTGCTCCGACGCTCGGTTCGATCTTCGGCAAGGCAGTGGTCGAAGAGCGCACTGCCGATGGTCTCTACATGGCGGTCGTCAAGCGTGCCGTCCGCGCGCCGGTCATCACCATGACCCTTGTGACCGCCCTTATGGTCGGCGTCGTCTACACCTATGTGCAGAACAACAAGGGTGTCGAATTTTTCCCGAACGTCGAGCCCGAGTTCGGCCTGCTTTACGTCAAGGCGCGAGGCAACCTTTCGCTTGATGAACAGGATGCCATTGTCCGCAAGGTCGAGAACCGGCTTCTCGGTTGGCCCGGCATCGAGACGGTCTATGCCCGTGTCGGCTCATCGCGCGGCGGCTTTCAGCCGGGCGGCAGCGGTACCGAGGACACGATCGGCACCATCCAGTACGAGTTCCTGGATTGGCGCGAGCGCAAGTCTGCCAGCGATATCCTGACGGATCTGCGGGCTGAATTCGTCAGTGTGCCCGGGGCGCAGATCGAGATTTCCGTGCCTGACGCCGGCCCGCCGCAGGGCAAGCCGATCCAGGTCCAGTTGCAGGCCGATGATCCGACCGGCCTCGAAGATGCTGCCCGACAGGTCAGCGCCTATCTCCAGTCCATTCCCGAGGTGATCGATCTCAACGATGGCCTGCCACCCTTGTCGGTCGACTGGGAATTGAAGGTGAACCGGACCGAGGCTGCCAAATATGGCGTCGGCCCTGATTCGGTTGGCCGTGTCGTGCAGCTCGTGACGACCGGGTTGAAGCTTTCCGATTTCCGCCCGGCGGGCGCAGACGATGCGGTCGATATCCGCCTTCGCCTGCCGGAAGACCGGCGTACCCTGACAACGCTGGACAGCCTGCGTATCGAGACGTCGCAAGGTGCGGTTCCGATCGGCAATTTCATGTCGCGCGAACCGGCCGCCTCAAAGGGCACACTGGCGCGTATCGATGCGGCGCGCACGATCACCGTGACCGCCAACCTGATCGAGGGATCGCAGGATTCCGTGTTCCAGGCCAAGGTAGCCGAGCATCTGGCAACGATGGAATTTCCCGCCAATATCAGCTGGAAAATGGTCGGTTCGGATGAGGAAAGCGCTGAAGCCGCCGCCTTCCTCGGACAGGCTTTCGGCGTGGCGATCTTCCTGATCTTTGCCCTGCTGCTGGCCCAGTTCAACCGCTTCACCTATGTCGCGCTTGTGCTTTCAGCCGTGGTCATGTCCACCGTCGGCGTGCTGCTCGGGCTTTTGGTCATGGGTTCCCCGTTCTCGATCGTCATGACAGCCGTTGGCACCATCGCGCTTGCGGGTGTCGTCGTGAACAACAACATCGTGCTGATCGACACCTATGCGCATCTGCGCTCGGAAGGCTGGGACAAGCTGGAAGCCGTGCTCGAGACCTGTCGCGAGCGTGTCCGGCCGGTCATGCTGACGGCGGTGACAGCCATCCTCGGGGTCTTGCCGATCGCTTTCGGCGTCAACCTTGCCATCATCAGCCACGAGGTCACCGTCGGTGCACCGTCGACTCAGTGGTGGATCGCGCTTTCATCGGCGATCGTCTTCGGATTGGCATTCTCGACCGTGCTGACGCTGGTCGTCACTCCGGCTGCCTTGATGATCTTCACCCAGACCAACGAGCAGATGGCCCGCGGCAGCTGGTGGAAGCGGTTGATGACGAGACGTCAGGCCAAGGCGGTTGCGTTACCACTCGTCCCTGCTGCCGAAACGGCTCTCTCCGGGTTCACACCCGTGAACGATGACCGGCGCGCCGAACCGCTCATCGAATATCCGAAAGCTGCCGAATGACAAAAAAAGAGGCGTTACCGCTGGGTACCGCCTCTTTCTGTTTCCTGTCCGTTGTGACCGCCAGCGTCAGGCAGCCAAGGCCTTCGGCGCGATCAGCCCGCGATTGACGAGCACTTCGGCGATCTGGACCGTGTTGAGCGCTGCGCCCTTGCGGAGGTTGTCGGATACGACCCACATCGACAGCCCGTTTTCCACCGTGATGTCTTCGCGGATGCGCGAGATGTAGGTTGCATCTTCGCCAGCACATTCCACCGGCGTGATGTAGCCACCGTCTTCATGCTTGTCGATCACGAGGCAGCCCGGCGCTTCGCGCAGGATCGAGCGGGCTTCGCTGGCGCTGATCGGGTTCTCGAACTCGATGTTCACGGCCTCCGAATGGCCGATGAACACCGGAACACGCACGCAAGTTGCCGTCAGCTTGATCTTGGGATCGAGCATCTTCTTGGTCTCTGCGACCATCTTCCACTCTTCCTTGGTGTAGCCGTCTTCCATGAAGACATCGATGTGCGGAATGAGGTTGAAGGCGATACGCTTGGTGAATTTGCGGGTCTCGATGGAGTCTGCGACGTAGACCGCACGGGTCTGCGCGAAAAGTTCGTCCATGCCTTCCTTGCCTGCGCCGGAAACCGACTGGTAGGTGGCAACAACCACACGCTTGATCTTTGCATGGTCGTGCAGCGGTTTCAGAGCTACCACGAGCTGCGCGGTCGAGCAGTTGGGATTGGCGATGATGTTTTTCTTGCGAAAGCCGACGATCGCATCGGCGTTGACTTCCGGAACGATCAACGGGACATCGCTGTCATAACGCCAGGCGGACGAGTTATCGATGACGACGCAGCCCTTAGCGGCGATCTTCGGTGACCATTCCTTCGACACATTGCCGCCTGCCGACATCAGGCAGATGTCGGTATCGGTGAAATCGAAGTGTTCGAGCGCCTGGACCTTCAGGGTCTTGTCGCCGAACGAGACTTCCTGTCCGAGCGAGCGGCGCGAGGCGAGCGGCACGACGGTATCGGCGGGAAAGCCGCGTTCCGCGAGAATTTCGAGCATTTCACGCCCGACATTGCCGGTCGCACCGACGATTGCGATCTTGAAACCCATGTTTTCCGGTCCTTGTTCCGTCTCTCCCGACTTGCTTTTGTCGCAAGCGCCACTCATCCCGCCCCCGGGAGAGTGCGGGGCGGAAATGGTCAGGCCTTGGTTTTGGTCGTGACGATAGGGCGCATGGTGGGCGTCTTCTGTGGCAGGTCGCATCAAAAGTCAATTCGGTCTAAGGAGTGACACGTCGAATGGATTTGCTGCCGATGAAACCTCATGTCCTGATCATGCTGCTCGCTCTTGTCTGCACGCCTCCTGCAGCGGCGACGGAAGTTGCCCAGAAGCGGGTCACCGGCGATGCGCTGACTTCGTTGTTCGTCGGCAAGAGCTGGGAAGGCATCTACAACGATGGCGCCTGGTGGCGGGAAAGCTACTTTGTTTCAGGTCGCCTTTCCTATTCCGATGAGCGGTATCCACGAGCCGAAGGCGACTGGTTCGTACGGGACGACCTGATTTGCACCTATTACAGCGATGACCTTGATGGCGCGTGTTTCGTCACGATCCGCCGGTCAGAGAATTGTTTTGATTTTTATCCGGTTCCCGAAGGCGGCACCAAGCCTGAAGCGCCGGCAAGCGAAATCGCCGCCGGCCTTTCCTGGAGCGCGCAAGGGTCTCGGGCCGACCTGCCCTCGACCTGCCCGAAGGGCCTGATTTCGTAGGTCCCTCACGGTCATGTGATCACCGGGAGGTTTTCAGTGGCGGCTTCGAACCCATTTCAAGGAATGGAAACAATGAGGAGCGCACCTTTGAAACGGAATTCCCTGTTCCTTCTTCTGATTGTCGCGTCGTCGCTTGCGCCTGCCGGCTTTGCGTTCGCGCACCATGGCTGGTCGTGGACGCAGTCCGGCTATTTTCGGCTCTCGGGCGTGGTCCGTGAGGCCTATGTGCGCAATCCGCACGCGACCATCGATCTTGATGTCGAGGGTGTGGTGTGGCGTGTCGAGCTTGCCCCGCCGGGCCGTACGACGGCTGCCGGTGTCAACGAAGACCTTTTGGCGCCCGGCACTGATGTTGTCGCCATCGGCAACCGGTCGCGTGACGACACGGAAACACGGCTGAAAGCCGTGCGCATCATCGTCGATGGCCGCAACTATGATGTCTACCCGGACCGCGCTGCCGGGATCTGATGGTGGATGACCAGTTGGCTGCGATGCTGAGGGCGCTTAGTGAAAGCGGACCGGCTCAAATGCTGCGAACGTCGTTCGTGGTCTATCCTGTGGTCAATGCGCTGCATGTCGCAGCCATCGGCGGCCTGTTCTCGATGGTCGCCTTGCTCGATGCAAAGATTCTGGTGCCCGGCTGGAGAGGTGGTCGGGGCCTCGACGAGCGGGTGCTGCGGCATATCGCGTTGATCTGCATGGGCATTGCCGTCTCGACAGGTTTTGCACTGTTTTCAGTCCAACCGGTCGACTACGCAGTCAATCCGGCGTTTCGCACAAAGCTTGTGCTGCTGGCTCTGGCCTTGGCAAATGCCGGCATCCTGTTTTTGACCAGCAATCGCGCCAGCCCCGGACGACAGCGCTTGCAGGCCGCTGTCTCGCTTGCGGCCTGGATCGGCGTTCTGATGGCCGGACGATTTATCGGCTTCGTCTGAGACTCAAGCGGATGCGTAAGCTGCAAGGATTGCGTCGCCCATATCGGTGGTGCTGACCTTGCGGCAACCATCGGTCATGATGTCGCCGGTGCGGATCCCGCTTTCCAGAACCATCGAGATCGCCGTTTCGAGGCGGGTTGCTTCTGCGACCATGCCGAAGGAATAGCGCAGGCACATGGCGAACGATGCGATCATCGCGATCGGATTGGCAATGCCCTGACCGGCGATATCGGGCGCCGAACCATGCACCGGCTCATAAAGCGCCTTGCGCTTGCCGGTCGCAGCATCGGGGGCGCCGAGCGAAGCGGACGGCAGCATGCCGAGCGAACCGGTCAACATGGCGGCGACGTCCGACAGCATGTCGCCAAACAGGTTGTCGGTGACAATGACATCGAACTGCTTGGGCCAGCGCACCAGCTGCATGCCGCCGGCATCGGCGAGCATGTGGGTGAGTTCCACGTCAGAATAGCGCGCCTTGTGGGTTTCCGAGACGACCTGCTTCCACAGGACACCGGACTTCATCACGTTGTGCTTTTCCATCGAGCAGACCTTGTTGCCGCGGGTGCGCGCCAGCTCAAAGGCAACACCGGCGATGCGATCTATTTCGAACGTGTCGTAGACCTGCGTATCGATGCCACGCTTCTGGCCGTTGCCGAGATCGATGATTTCCTTCGGCTCGCCGAAATAGACGCCGCCGGTCAGTTCGCGCACGATCAGGATGTCGAGACCCTCGACGACCTCCGGCTTCAGCGACGAGGCGGCAGCGAGCGCCGGATAACAGATCGCCGGACGAAGGTTGGCGAACAGCTGCATGTCCTTGCGCAAGCGCAGAAGACCGGCCTCGGGTCGCACTTCATACGGCACGTCGGCCCATTTGGGTCCGCCGACCGCGCCGAACAGCACTGCATCGGATGCCACGGCCTTGGCCATGTCGTCGTCCGAGATGGCAACGCCATGGGCATCGAACGCCGCGCCGCCGACAAGACCCTCATCGGTGACAAAGCCGGCCGCTTCGCTCTCGTTCATGTGGGCAATGATCTTGCGCACTTCGGCCATGGCTTCCGGGCCGATGCCGTCACCGGGCAGGAGAAAGAGGGAGCGTGTCGTCATGATGGATTGGTACTCTCGGCTGGTGGGTTGGTTTTGCTTGGGCCAAACGGTCGGTGGCTTGGGCTATTCGCCACGATAGGCTGTCACTTCGATTTCAACCTTCATCTCGGCGCGAATCAGACCGGCCACGACCATGGTCGCAGCGGGGCGGATGCCTTCGAAGTAGATGCCGGACCTGGCAAAGACCGCATCAGCGAACGGTGCTTCCGTGACCGTGTACTGGACCCGCACGATGTCGGCGCGTGAAAACCCTGCCTCCGCCAGCGCCTTGTCGATGGTGGCAAAGCAGTTGTCTGTCTGCTCGCCGGCATCGTCAGGCATGGTCATGGTGGCAAAGTCGTAGCCGGTGGTTCCGGAGACAAAGCACCAGTTGCCGACCGCAACGGCGCGCGAATAGCCGGCCTGCTTTTCGAAGGGTGAACCGGTCGAGACGAGTGTGCGCATGGGATCCTCAGGCTTTGGTGAAGGCAAGGACGGCATTGGCGCCGCCGAAAGCAAATGAATTGGACAGCGCCGCCTTGACCGGAATGGCGCGTGCACCCTCGGTCACATAATCGAGGTCGCATTCCGGGTCGGGCACGGCAAGGTTGATCGTCGGCGGCACGATACCGTCGGCAATGGCGCCGATGCAGGCAAGCGCTTCGAGGGCCCCGGATGCGCCGAGGCAATGGGCATGCATCGCCTTGGTCGACGAGACCGCCAGATGATCGGCATGGGCTCCGAATACACGGCGGATGGCGCTGGTTTCGTTGCGGTCATTTCCCAACGTTCCGGTGCCATGGGCGTTGATATAGCCGATGTCCTCGGGCGAAAGCCCGGCATCGGCCAGACACAGGCGCATGGCGGCGGCTGCCCCGTCGACATCGGGCAGGACCATGTCTCCCGCATCGGCCGACATGCCGGCTCCGGCGAGCACGGCCAGGATCGTGGCGCCGCGGGCCTTTGCGTGCGCTTCGGTTTCCAGCACCATCGCGCCGGCGCCATCGCCGAGAACCAGACCCTCGCGGTCGGCCGAAAACGGCCGGCAGCCGGTCTTTGCAAGAATGCGCATGGATTCCCAGACCTTGATGATCCCGTAGGTGAGCGGCGCATCGGCGCCGCCTGCGACCACGAAATCGGCGCGTCCTGCGCGCAGCAGGTCAAGGGCGCTGGCAAGGGCGTGATTTGCTGAAGCGCAAGCCGATGTAACACCGAAGACCGGGCCCTTCAGGCCATGGACAATCGACACATGGACGGTCGCCGACGATGGCATGACCTTGGGAATGGCGAAGATTTCGGTGCGCTTCTTTCCTTCGCGAAAGACCGCATTGTAGGCTTGGTCGACCGCATCGGCGCCGAAAACGCCGGTGCCGATCACCGCGCCGGCGCGCCAAGGATCGAAGCTGCCCGGCGTGATGCCGGCCTGCTTCAGCGCTTCGCTGGCTGCCAGCACGGCAAGCAGCGCAAAACGGCCCATGGTCGCCATGTGCCGCTTGTCGATGTCATGGGCTGGTAGCGGCGGAATCTGCCCGGCAATCGTGGTTTTCAGGTCGCCCTTGTCTTCAATGGCAAGTTCGGTGATGCCGCACGTTCCGGCCTTCATCGCCCTCCAGATCGAAGGCGCGTCTGTGCCAAGGCTGCACAGGCCTCCGACGCCGGTAACGACGATGCGTTGTGTCACGTTGCGGCACTCGCCTTGTGATCCACGAGCGATGCAACTGCGTCGACCACGTCGCCAACGGTCTTCAGGGATTCCCACGCGCTGGCCGCGTTGAGTTCGATCTCGATGTCGAACGTGTCTTCCAGGTCGAAGATGATTTCGGCCAGATCGAGCGACTGGATTTCTAGATCCTTCAGCACGCTGTCGCGTGTCACCGCTTCGGGCTCCATGCCTGCCTTTGCGGCAATGATGCGTCTTGTTTCGTCAAAGGCATCCGGGGTCATGGCCTCATCCTTTTCGATGGCTTCGGTGTGTCAGTTCAGGCCCACGGGCGCGTCTCTGCGAGGGTTTTTTCGTAGGTGTCGATGGCCGCCGCCTTTTCCAGCGTCAGGCCGATGTCGTCGAGCCCGTTGATCAGGCAATGCTTGCGGTGCGGATCGACATCAAAAGTGATGACGCCGCCATCGGGGCCGCGAATTTCCTGGGCTTCCAGATCGACACTGACGGTGGCGTTGGCGCCGCGCGACGCATCGTCCATCAGTTTGTCCAGATCGGACTGGCTGACGACGATCGGCAGAATGCCGTTCTTGAAGCAGTTGTTGTAGAAGATGTCGGCAAAGCTGGTCGAGATGACGCAGCGGATACCGAAATCCAGAAGCGCCCAAGGCGCATGTTCGCGCGATGAGCCGCAGCCGAAATTGTCGCCAGCAACCAGGATCGAGGTGTTTCGATAGGCCTGCTTGTTGAGCACGAAATCGGGGTTTTCGCTGCCATCCTCGTTGTAGCGCATTTCCGCAAACAGCCCGGTTCCAAGGCCTGTGCGGCGGATCGTCTTCAGATAGTCCTTCGGGATGATCATGTCGGTATCGACATTGATGATCGGAAGCGGCGCGGCAACGCCGGTGAGTTTGTCGAATTTCTGCATGGAACCGATCCGGTGATGGACGCAAATGTTCAGGTGCCTTAGCAAAGGGTGACAGAAATGCAAAGCGCCGCAAACAGTCTCTTGTTTCGGCGCGTATCACCAGCAACCAGCATGAACCGATCCCGATGATGACAGCCGACCCGATCCGCCCGCGCCGTTCTGTGCTCTACGTTCCGTGCGACCGGCCGCGCGCGATGGAAAAGGCCGAGACGCTGGCCTGCGACGCGATCATCTTTGATCTGGAAGATGCCGTCGCACCTGATGCCAAGGCCGCAGCGCGCGAGAACCTGCGCACGCATTTCCGCGCCTTTCGGCAAAGCACGGCTGAGCGGATCGTGCGGATCAATCCGCTCGCCTCCGACTTTGGCACGGAGGATCTTCTGGCGGCGCGCGGCTGCAGGCCCGATGCGATCCTCTTGCCGAAGGTCGAGGATGACACGCATCTGCTGGATGTCTCCGATGCGCTGGCGCAGACCGACGCGCCGCAGACGCTGCGTCTGTGGGCGATGATCGAGACAGCGCGCGGTGTGGCGCGCGCCGCGCATCTCGCCAGCCTGTCTTCGATCGGCCCCTACCGGCTTGGCGCGTTTGTTGTCGGCACCAATGATCTTTTCAAGGAGACCGGCGTCAATGGCCCGGACGCCCGGCTTTACGCCCGGTCTTGGCTGATGCAGGTGGTGCTTGGCGCACGGTCAGGCGGCATCGCAGTGCTCGATGGTGTGTTCAACAACCACGCAGACCTTGAGGGACTGGCGCGCGCGTGCGCGGAAGGCGCAGCGATGGGTTTTGACGGCAAGACGCTGATCCACCCGGTGCAGATCGGCGCTGCCAATGCTGCCTTTTCACCAAGTGCGGACAGTCTCACCGCTGCGCGCCAGATCGTTGCCGCGTTCGAATTGCCGGAAAATGCTGGCAAGGGCGTCATCGCGCTTGACGGGCGGATGGTCGAGCGGCTCCATTTCCAACAGGCGCAGGCCCTGCTTGCCAAGGCAGTGGCGATTGCAGCGCGCGAGACTGACAACAACCGGGATACCAATCCATCATGATCGCTTACCGTCTGTTGACCGGACCCGATGATGCCTCGTTCTGCCACAAGGTCACCAAAGCCCTGTCGTCGGGCTGGGTCCTGCATGGCCAGCCGATCTACGCCCACGACCCGGCCAGCGGCCTGATGCGCTGCGCCCAGGCGGTGATCAAGGAAATCAACAACACGGACTACGATCCGGCCATGAAGCTTGGCGAGCTTTGAGGCGCGGGGCGCTCCTTGCGGTGACGGCCTTGGCGGCCCAGGCCGGGCTCGTTTTGCCGTCAGCCGGTTGTGCGCTGTCGCTGGTGATGGCGATCGACGTTTCATCCAGTGTCGATACGCAGGACTATCGCTTGCAGATGGGCGGGCTGGCGGCGGCGCTCTCGGCCCCCGAGGTCATGTCGGCGATCATCGACGCCGGTGGCATCGAGGCGATGGCATTCGAATGGAGCGGACGGTTTGCGCAGGTCGAGGTTGCGTCCTGGGCGATGCTTTCCGATGCGCCTTCGATCCTCGCCTTTGCGCAAAAGATTGCGACCCATGAGCGCAGCCGTTTCGATCTGCCGACGGCGCTCGGCCATGCACTCGGGCACGCGGTGACGCAGTTTGCCTCCGCGCCATCGACCTTGGCCTCCTCCCCTTGCGCCCGTCGTGCCATCGATGTCTCGGGCGACGGGGTCAATAACGAAGGCTTCGGCCCGCGCGATGCCTATCGCCATTTCCCGGTTGCCGGGGTGCAGGTGAACGCGTTGGTGGTCGCCGGGGCCATTCCCGACCCGGTGGACTATTTCCGCAACGAAGTGCTGTTCGGGCCCGGCGCATTTCTGGAAGTGGCGGCAGATTTTGCCGACTACGAGAATGCGATGCGCCGCAAACTGCTGCGCGAGATCAACGGCAGCGCGCTGTCGCAGGCCGACTGATCAGCGCATTCATTCAACCTCGGCTTCGATCTTTTCCATGTCCGCATCGGACAGACCGAAATGGTGGCCGAGTTCATGCACCAGCACATGGGTGACGATGTCGCCGATCGTTTCCTCGTTCTCGCACCAGTAGTCGAGAATGGCGCGGCGGTAGAGCGTGATCCGGTTGGCGATATCGCCGGTCGCCGGGTTCCAGCGCTCGGCAAGGCCGCGCCCTTCGAAGAGACCAAGCAGATCGAATGGCGTCTCGAGACCGAGGTCGTCGATGATCTCGTCTTCGGGAAAATCGGCGATCACGATCATCACGTCGGCGGTCAGCTGGCGAAAATCGTCCGGCAGGCGGGCATAGGCATCGCGTGCCATCCGCTCGAACTGCCCTAGGTCCGGAGCAAGCCGGTCTTTCCAGTCGTCTTCGGGATCGTGGTTGGCCATGTCTTGTGTCACTCGCCGGTCCTTCTTTCGCAGGCCGACTGCGAAGGCCCCGCTATATATGGGGCCTTTGCACGCTTGCCAATGCATGGCGCAGGCGATGGCGGATAGCTCATCCGAGCCAGGGCAGGAAGGGCTGACCCTGAAAGGCCTGCCACATCGTGGCGGCCACCAGCGCGGCAAAGGCCGCGGATGCTGCCCAGACCAGCCTCTTGCCGATGACGGCGCCAAGGCCTGCAGCTGCCAGCCCGACCAGCGGGATTACGTGCAGGGCATGCGTAGCAAAGAAGTGCGCGACACGCAGGTCACCGACTTCTCGCGACCATCCGAGCACCGGCAGCGCCGCGCCGGTGACCGGCGTGCCGACATGGTGCCCCGGCATCGAGGACAGTGTTCCGGCTGCGACGAGTGTCAGGATGAAGGTCAGGACCAGTCCCAGCGCGATTGACAGATGCAAGGCGGGTGCAAGGCCGGTGGTTTGGTTGCGCCAGATGGCGATACCCATCACTGCGCTGGCGGATGTCAGGATCACCGCGAACACACCCATGAATCCGTAGATCGTCCCCATGACGACGTCGTCGGTGTTGAAATGGGAGGCGATGCCGAAGGTGGCTGCGCCACCGACCCAGACCAGTTCGGCAAGGACGCAGAAGCAGACGACACCTGCATAAATGCGCCAGTTCCGGCCGGTCATCCCGGCCGGAAGATAGCGGGCGAAGAATGCGAGCGTCAGCGTGTAGGTGGCGAGCGCGAGGTGAAACTGCAGCGGCTTCTGCCAGATCGGCGCGTCGAGAAAAATCCGCTGGTCGAGCATGGCAGCTGCCATCAGCGGAACGGCGGTCTGTGCGATGAAGAGCGACAGGCCGGTGAAGGCGGGCGCGTCATTCCACATGCGTGTCAGGTTGAGCGAAGGTGATACCGGGTGCGAGAGCGGAAGCGTCGTCATGCTGGTTGTCCCGTGTTTGCGGCGCGCAGGCGAAAGGCTGCGGCCATGGCATGAAATGTGAGGAAGCCTGCCGGCCCGAAGAGGAAGATCAGCGCCAGATGCGGCAGAACGAGCAGATGGGGTATCCGTTCAGCGCGTGCGGTCCGAACGGCCCAGGCGCCGACAAAGAGATCAAAGCCGAGATAGTGGACCCAACCGGCCAGCGCGATGTCGGGATCGCTGAGGAGAGCCATCACATCGGGCAGGCTGCCGTAGCCGCCTTCAGCCTCCGACCAATGCACGAGGATCAGGGCACTGTAGGCCAGCGCCAAGAAAAGGGGGATGACGAGGCCGGCGATCCGGTCTGTCAGGCGCGGTGCCAGCGGCGCTGCAATCAGCGCCAGCCAGCCGAGCATGGCGACAGGATTGACGATCTGGAACAGGGTCTCGGGGGTCATGGTAATCTCTATCTTGACGGTGTCAGGATGTATGACAACGCGTCTAGCCACTGTCAAGATCAAATTTTGACAGCGCAAAGATCGCGCGCTATTCCAACTCCATGGCCGATGAAAAACCCTATCATCATGGCGACCTGCGTGCGGCGCTGCTGGCTGCCGCAGAAGCCGACATTGCCGAACACGGGATCGAGGCGTTCTCGCTGCGACAGGTGGCTCGGCGTGCCGGCGTCAGCCATGCGGCACCGGCCCATCACTTTGGCGATGCCGCTGGCCTGCTGACGGCGCTTGCCGCTGAAGGTTACCGGCAATTCCTGGCGGCGCAGTTGGCGCGGGTGCGGGTGGCGGGTGATGGCCCGGCGGACCGGATTGTTGCTTCGGGCTTGGGTTATATCGACTTTGCGATGGCGCGCCCGGCACTGTTCCGGTTGATGTTCGGCTCGGCGCGGCCGGACCATTGCGAAGCTGAATTGAACCGGGCCGCCGGCGATGCCTATCGGCACCTCGTCGACATCGTGACGTCGGGTGGGGGACGCACGATGGCGGACGAAGCGGCGGTGTGGGCCATGGCGCACGGGCTTGCCGATCTTTTGTCGGCGGGGCGCCTGACCCCGATTGCTGCGCTTGAGCCCGCAGCGCGGGATGCTGTGCTGGCGACCATCCTGCGCCGGATCGTCCCGGAAAAGCCCTGAAATCAAAAAGCAGGAAATTATTCCTTTTATCAGCGCTTGACTCTTGAGCCGAGTCCCGGAATCTATAGGAACATAAATAGAACATGAGGCTGGAAGCGGCCGCTCCCGTTGCAAAAACGGGGTGCGGGCGGCGCGGGAAACCCGCGCCCGCAACGCTGTTGCCGTGGCTTTTCAAAGGCCGGGCAGCACCGATTGCGGGTTTCGGCAGGACAACGAGAAAAGGACGACATCATGGCCGTGGCTTTGCCGCGAAGGCAGACGCATGCGCAGATTCCGGCTCCGCCCACCGTTACTGCCGGCGGCGGTTCCGGTGTGGTTGGTGCTGACGCAGGAGGTCAGGCAGCGGTGCTGGCGCGTCTGCGCGGGGCGATCGCTGCGGCTGAAGGGCGCGCGCCGGGTCTGTCATGGGTA